>CAZWGY010000021.1:0-21950 GCA_964633575.1 uncultured Desulfobacteraceae bacterium | reverse complement strand
CCGTAAAGACCTCCGAGGTTTCCAAATTTTTTGGAAACCTCGGAGGTCTCTATCCTTCAGCACTCAGCACTCACCACTCAGCACTAATGTTCCCACGATAAAAAAGGATTTTTTGCACCGCGATTCGCTACCAGGATCTGGCGGATATCGAGAACCTGACCTAACCGGAGGGAAACCCCGGCAATCGGTCTCTTCCCACCGGGCCGTCCGTTCGATACGGGCGGCCCGGTGGTCTATGGAAGCCGGCTCACCGACGCGACACTATCCTTCGCGACGCTATTCTTCCGGGCTTTCGGACAGGGCGTTCATCCCGACGTAAACATAGTGGAGCCCCGAGGCGATGGTCAGCCCGGCCGTGATCCAGTAGAGGGGGGTCAGCACAAGTGCCGGCGGGGAGAGGAGAATGACGAGGATCGTGAAGAGCTGAACGGCGGTGGTGCATTTGCTGACGATGCTCGGGCGGATCTGAAGATCGATGACCATCATCTGAAAGACCAGAATGCCCACCAGGATGAGGACATCCCGGGAGATCACGAGGACCGTGAGCCATTCGGGCACGACCCCCTTCATGGCCAGGGTAATGTAGGAGACCGCGATCAGGAGCTTGTCGGCGATGGGGTCGAGGTAGGCTCCCAGGAGAGTCCGCTGGTTGAGCCACCGGGCCAGAAGGCCGTCCAGGGCGTCGCTCACGGCGGCGATGGCAAAGAGGAAAAGCGCAAAGCCGTAGGCACCCCGCAACAGGCTGATCACGAACAGCGGGGTGAGCAATATCCGGATCAGGGTCAGGATGTTGGGGATGTTGATGGGGAGTTTGGGCGGTGTCATGGCGCCGGCCGGACCTCCCCAGCGGCGGGTGTCGGGCGGATCTCGATCCGGAGCTCGGATTCGGTGACCTCGTAGAGCTTCAGGTCGAAACCCTCGAAGCTCCGGGACATCAGCGTCTCGGCCAGGCTCCGGGCGTCGAGCGCTGCTTCCACGTCGATCACCGCTTCGTTGGCCCGCATTTCCCGGATTCGGAAGGATTGGACCCCGGCGATTTCCCCGAGGGCCTTTCGGAGCTGGACGAACTGGCCCAGGTGACGGGTCCCGCCCACCACCAGGGTGATCCGCCCGTCGGTGCCGCCCCGCTGATGCCAGGCGGTTTCCAATGCCTGTGCCAGGGCCGCTCCGGCCAGGCCCCCCGCCTCGGTGAGGGCGGCAAGGTCCGCCGGGGCCGAGTCGGTGTCGAACCGGACGGCGCTCTGATTCGCCGTCGCCGCCTTTTCCCCGGAGTCGCCCCAGAGTGCCCGGAGGGAAGCCTCGGCCCGGATGGATCGGATCTCTTCGTCGATGAGATCGAGGGTCCCCCGAGCCTCGACCCGCCCGAGGATCACGATCCCGGCTCCGACTTCTTCGGCCAGGGAGAGAGCCGCGTTATCCGCCGGGAGAGCGGGGTCTTCCGGATCGGGCGGCGGGAGGTCTCCGTCGGGCGGGGAAACGATTTCGAATCCGGCTTCCGTCAGAGCTTCCATGAGCGGTCGGGCCGATCGCGGCCGGGCTCCCGTCTCGCCCCCGGTCCATGAGCAGCGTGGCGGGGCCGCGCCGGGTCCGGTCTCCAGGAGCAGCAGCAGGAGCTTGGGCCGGGTCTGTTTCTGGGGCTTGAGTACCCCGGCGGTCTCCAGATGGGCCTTCAGCCGGGAGGCCGACACCGTCGCCTCCACCAGAATCCGGTAAACCGACCCGGTGACCACCCCTTCGGAGATCGCCCCGTAGCTCTCCACAAAGGTTTCGGTCCGGCCGGCCAGGGCCTTGCTGATCCGGCGGAAGGCCCTGGCCGCGACCTCCGGTTCGACCACCGACAGGGCCACCTGATCCACGGCGGCGGTCAGACCGTTGGCGATGGCCGTTTGACGGGCTTGCTCATAGTCATCGCCGGAGACGGGGCTCCACCCCACCACCCGGATGGTGGGCGCCTCCGCCGGCGGGGACGGGGCGGCAAGGGGGCCGCCCGAGGAAAACAGGCAGCCGATCAACAGCAGACACAGAGCGGCTCGGATGGGAATTCGGGATGGCACGGTGGCGCTCCTCCGGTTCGGGGATTAGTTCCGTCGGTTCAGGGCATAGGCGGCCAGATCGCTCAAGGTCTCCCGGGCCGGCCCCGGTTCGAAAATTTCCAGGGCGGTCCGGGCCCGGGCCACGTGTTCGGCGGCCCGCCGCCGGGTGTAGTCGATTCCCCCGGCGTCGGCGACGATCCGGATCAGCTCGGCCACCTCCGACGGGGACCGGGCCGCCCGGCGGATACCGGCCTGGAGTTGAGCCCGGGCGGTCGGATCAGCCGCCTCCAGGGCGTAAATGAGCGGGAGGGTCAGTTTTCCCTCGGCCAGGTCGGCGCCGGCCGTCTTCCCGAGAGTCTCGGTTTCAGCGGTGTAGTCCAGGAGGTCGTCGGCCATCTGGAAGGCCAGCCCCAGATGGTGGCCGTAACGGGCCAGGGCGTCCTCGTCGGATGCCGGCGCCCCGGCCAGGAGTGCCCCCACCCGGCAGGCTCCCTCGATAAGCACGGCGGTCTTCCGCTCGATCACCTCAAGGTACTCGGCTTCGGTGAGGCTCTCGTCGCCCTTTCGGATGAGCTGGTGGATCTCCCCCTGGGACATCTGTTCGGTGATCCCGGCGATGACCGCCATGATTTTTAGGTTTCCCGTCTCGACGGCGATGCTCAGGGACCGGGCCAGAAGGAAATCGCCCACCAGGACCGCGATGGCGTTGCCGTAAACGGCATGGGCGGCCCGCCGGTTCCGCCGGCGGTCGGAGCCGTCCACCAGGTCGTCGTGGAGCAGTGTGGCGGCGTGGAGGTACTCGAAGACCGTGGAGAGCCGGTAGTCATCCGACCCCGCGTACCCGCAAAGCCGGGCCGCCAGGATCATCAGGAGCGGCCGGAGCCGCTTGCCCCCGGCAAAGAGGATATGCCCGGCGGCCTCGCCCACCGTGTCGATCTGGGGATCGAGGTGCTCTCGAAGGGCGGTCTCGACTCCGGCCAGGTCCTCACCGACGGCGTTGATAATTTTGGTCTTCAGATCAGTCAAGAACCACTCCCGACAGGTCGAACTCGGTGGCCCCGGTGATTTTTGACCGGACAACGGTCCCGACGGCAAGCCCCGTGGCCTGGAGGTCGGTGATCCCGTCCACCTCCGGGGCCTGAAAACTGGTCCGCCCCTCGAACCGGCCCGGCTCGGGGGCCGATTCCACCAGGACATCGACGACCGATCCCACCAGGGCCGCGTTGTGCGCTTCGGAGATGGCCTGTTGCCGGGTCATCAGCCGGTCCAGCCGGTCCCGGGCGACTTCCGCCGGCACCGGGTCAGGGAGCCGGTGGGCCGGGAGGTCTTCTCCGTCCGAGTAGATGAACGCCCCGAGGTGATGAAACCGGACCGTCTCCACCAGCTCGATAAGGGCCTCGAAATCGGCCTCGGTCTCGCCGGGAAAGCCGACCATCACGGTGGTCCGGAGCCGGGCCTCGGGGTCGATGGCCCGGATGCGGTCGAGCCGGCGGATCAAGCCGTCTGCAGTGGATTGCCGCCCCATCCGTCGAAGCACCGCGTCGCTGCCGTGCTGAATGGGAAGATCGTAGTAGCTGCACAGGCCGGGCCGGGACGCGATGGTCTCGATGAGCCGGTCGGTCAGGCTGTCGGGGTGGCCGTAAAGGACCCGGACCCAGGTCTCCGGAACCCGGTCGGCCAGGGCCGACAGGAGATCGGCCAGATCAGGGGCTCCGGCCGGAAGGTCCCGGCCGTAAGCGGTGGTCTCCTGAGCCACCAGGACCAGCTCCCGGACTCCGGCCGCCGTCAGCCGCTCGGCCCGCCGGATGATCGCTTCAGCCGGGTGGCTCCGCTGCCGTCCCCGCAACCGGGGAATGATGCAATAGGTGCAGTGCCGGTCACAGCCGTCGGCGATCTTGAGGTAGGCCGTGGGGCCATCGACCGCCGACTCGGCGGCATCCGGAGCCGGGAGGGAATCCGGGTCGGGGAAAATGCAGGCCGGGTCCGGGGTCCGCTCGGCCACATCCACGATCCGGTGAAAGGCGCCGGTCCCCAGGAAGACGTCCACCTCGGGAAGGGCCTTGCCGATCGCCTCACGGTACCGTTCGGGCAGGCAGCCGACCACCACCAGCCGCCGGCCGGGAGCCGCCGCCTTGACTCGGGCCAGGGCCAGGATCGAGTCGATGGACTCGTCCGCCGCGTCTTCGATAAAGGCGCAGGTGTTGACCACCAGGAGGTCCGCCGCATCCGGGTCGTCGGCCGGGGTCCAGCCGGCGCCGGTCAGGCGGTCGATCATGGTCTGGCTGTCCACCCGGTTCCGGGCACACCCGAGGCTTTCCAGATAGAAGCGTCCGGTCACGGCGGAGCGCTATCCCTTTATCGTCTGAACCGCCCGGGTGATCTCCGGGACCAGTTCGAAGAGGTCGCCGACGATCCCGTAATCGGCCCGGGAAAAAATGGGGGCGTCCGGGTCCTTGTTGATCGCCACGATCACCTTGGATGTGGACATCCCCGCCAGATGCTGGATCGCCCCGGAAATCCCGCAGGCGACATAGAGGGCCGGGGAGACCACTTTCCCGGTCTGGCCCACCTGATCGGCGTGGGGCCGCCAGCCCTCATCCACCGCCGATCGGGATGCCCCGACGGCCCCGCCGACGGCTTCCGCCAGGGCCTCGATCACCGAATAATCGGCTCCGCCCACGCCCCGGCCGCCGGAAACGATCACCTCCGCCTCGGTCAGATCGACCTTTCCGGTCTCCACCTGGGTTTCCTCCACCTCGATGGGGCTTTCCATCAAGGCCACTTCCACGGACGAGACCTCGCCCCGGCCGGCGGCCTTAACCGACGGCAGGGCGTTGGGCCGGATGGCGACCATAGGAGACGGGCCGGACAGGGCCACCTCCGCCACCACCTTGCCGCCGTACATCGGCCGGGTGACGGTCAGGGAGTCCCCGTCGGCCCGGATGCCGGTGCAGTCCACCGCGCAGGCCGATCCCAGCCGGGCCGAGAGCCGGGCGGCCAGGTCCCGCCCCTGAACGGTGGCTCCCAGGATGATGGCCGCCGGCGACGTCTCCCCGACCACCCCGGCGGCGACCGCCGTGTAGCGGTCCACTATATAGTCGGCCAGGTCGGGATGGTCGGCCACCCGGATCGTGTCCGCCCCCCATTCGGCCAGGGAGGCCGCGGAGCCCTCGACCCCGGCGCCCATCACCAGCGCCGTGACGCTCCCGCCGTCCGCCAGGTTCCGGGCGGCGGTCAGGGCCTCGGCGGTCACTTTCCGGAACCCGTCCGGGCCCCCTTCGGCAATCACCAGTATATCCTTTGGCATAATATGCTCCTTCTGGCTCGGTTCATTAAGTCGTGTCCATCCAGAAACTAGATCACTTTGGCCTCTTCGTGGAGCAGCCGGACGAGGGTTTCCGCCACCTCGGCCGGGCTTTCGCCCTCGATCATCCGGCCGCCCCCCCGCTCCGGCGGGTGGGACATCCCGACCACCGTCATTCGAGGCGCCAGGGCGTCGGCGTCGAGGCCCAGATCGGCCGGGGAGATCTCTTCGATGGGCTTCTTCTTGGCCTTCATGATCCCCGGCAGGGAGGCATAGCGGGGCTCGTTGAGCCCCCGCTGGGTGGTCAACAGAGCCGGAAGGGGCGCGGTCACCGTCATGGTCCCGCCCTCGACGGTCCGCCGGCACCGGACCCGGCCGTCTGCCGCCTCCACCTTGATGGCCAGGGCGATGTGCGGGATATCGAGGAGCTCGGCCGCCGCCGGTCCCGCCAAGTAGTTGTCGTCGTCAACCGCCCGCTGACCGGCCAGGATCAGGTCGAACCCCAGCTTTTTGGCCGCCGCGGCCAGAACTCGGGCCGTGCCGAGGCCGTCGGTCGCCGGCGCGGCCGAATCATTGATCAAAACCCCCTTGTCCGCCCCCATGGCCAGGCCGACCCGGATGGTCTCCTTGGCCTTGTCCGGGCCGACGGAGAGGATCGTCACGGTGCCGCCCTGAGCCTCCCGGATGCGGATCGCCTCCTCCACGGCCAGCTCGTCGTAGGGGTTCATGACCCATTTAAGGCCCTCGGTCTGAATACCGCGGCCATCCTCCGCGATTTCGATGATCGACTCGGTGGCCGGGACCTGCTTCACGAACACGATGATCTCCACGGTCGCTCCCTTCGTCGGTTGGAATCGGTTTAACCTCGCCGGATTGGTTGCGATCAGACCGGCGGGAGAAAGATAACCCATTTAAATGACGGGGATACCCGTCGAAACAAAGGTAAACCTAAAGGAATCGGGGGGGCTTGTCAATAAAATGTTGCCGGCCGGAGACGGCGGCGGATGGACCTTTCAGGCGCCATTCAGGGCATGGCGGGAAAGCCGGAGCTGGACCGGTCCCGGAAGCCCCGGTCCCCGTCCCGGACCATCAGGAGGGCATCCACCCGGTCCAGGGTCTCGATCAGGGCAAGCCCGTCGCCGGCGCCGAGGACCATCACCGCCGTGGCCAAACCGTCGGCCAGGGTGCAGTCCGGAGCGATCACCGAAACGCTGACCACTCCGTTGGCCACGGGGTAGCCGGTCCGGGGGTCGATGATGTGAGAATACCGCTTTCCGTCGGCGGTAAAAAAGGACCGGTAATCGCCGGAGGTGGCCATGGCCCGGTCTTCGAGGGAAATCACCCGATGGATGGACTCGGGGCCGGCCGTCGGGGACGGGGTGCTGATCCCCACCCGCCATCGGGTCCCGTCGGCCCGCCGGCCGGCCGCCCGGATCTCCCCGCCGATCTCCACCAGATGACGCTCGTAGCCGTGAGCCGTCAGCAGAGCGCTGATCCGGTCCACGCCATAGCCCTTGGCGATGGACCCCAGATCCAGGGAGACGTCGGCCCTGACCCGGCTGACCCGGCGGGGCGGGGTCCGGCGGATGGCCTCAAAGCCCACGGACGCCATCGCCCGTTGGATCGCCTCGGGCGGGGGGACATCCAACCGGGGGGCGGACCGGCCGAACCCCCAGAGGGTGACCAGCGGGTCCACGGTGGGGTCCCAGGCTCCGCCGCTGAGCCGATAAACCTCGGCGGCGGCGGTCAGAACCCGGAAGAAGTCGTCGGATACGGTCATCGGCTCGCCGGCCGGCCGACGGTTGAGCCGACGGATCTCGCTGTCCGGCTGATAGGTGGACATGCTCCGATTGATCTCCGCCAGCCGGTAATCGATCCGGGCCTTGAGCCCCTCCGGCGGGCGCCGGCTGACCACCGTGACCTGATAGGTGGTCCCCATGGTCTTTCCGGTCAGGATGTATTCCCGGTCGGTGCAGCCGGCGGCGACGAAGAGGACCAGGCTCAGAAGGGGAAACAGGCGGGCGATGGGAACGCGGCCGGTCACCGTCAGCAGATCCGGGGAAGCTGCTCGCCGGCGAGCATGTCCACGATCCGGGTTCCGCCGATGGCCGTCTCCATCACCACCCGGCCGGGATGGTCGTCCACCACCCGGCCGATCAGCCGGGCGTCCCGACCCCGCTCGTCCGCCCGGACCGTCGCCAGGGCCACCTCGGCGGCCTCGTCCGGAACCACGGCAATAAGCTTGCCCTCGTTGGCCACGTAGATCGGGTCGAAGCCAAGGAGCTCGCAGAGCCCGGCCACCGGCGGCGCCACCGGGATTTCGGTTTCGACAATCCGGATGCCCACGCCGGACTGGACCGCGATCTCGTTTAAGGTCGTGCCCAGGCCGCCCCGGGTGGGGTCTCTTAAAACCCGAACCGACGGGCAGGCCGACAGGAGATCCCGGACCATCCGGTTCAACGGAGCAGTGTCGCTCCGAAGGTCCGACTCGAAGGCCATCCCCTCACGCCGGCTCAGGACCGCCATCCCGTGGTCGGCCAGCGTTCCGCTGACGAGGACCCGGTCGCCGGGCCGGGCCGCGTCCCCGGAAACGGCCACCCCCGCCGGAATGGTCCCTACCCCCGAGGTGTTGATGAATATCCCGTCGGCGGCCCCCCGGGGCACCACCTTGGTGTCCCCGGTGACGATTTGGACCCCGGCCCGGTCGGCGGCCCGCCTCATGCTCGACAGAATCCGCTCGAGGTCCGACAGCTCAAACCCCTCCTCGATGACCAGGGCGACGCTCAGAAACCGGGGCTCGGCCCCGCACATGGCCAGGTCGTTGACCGTCCCGTTGATCGCCAGATCCCCGATGTCGCCCCCCGGAAAGAAAATCGGGTCCACCACGAAGGTGTCGGTGGAAAAGGCGATCCGGTCCCCCTCCATGGATAAGATTGCCCCGTCGTCGAGCCGGGATAGGATCGGGTTGTCGAAGGCCGGCAGGAGGGTCTCGGTGATCAGTTGATGGGACAGCTTCCCGCCGCTGCCATGGTCTAAAAGTATCCGGGTGGATGTCATGTCACGCTCCGTCAGAAGATTGCCCGGCGGCGGAATTGTTCCGCCGCCGGGCCAAAAGCCATTCGTTTATACGCCGTTGGGGGGTGGTTTTCAAGACGGGATGTCCGGCTGATCGTTTTCCGTCAGGCCGTTTTCCGGGCGAAAGCCATCCAGAGACCGGCGGCCAGAAGGGCGGTCCCGCCGCAGCGGTTCAGGCGCCGGCGGGCGGCCGGGCGGACGAAAAGCCGTCGGCAACGGGTGGCAAACCGGCCGTAGAGGGCCGCGTTGGCGGCGGCCAGGGCGAGAAAGGTCGCTCCGAGGATCAGGAGCTGGGGGAGGGCGGGGTGAGCGGGGTCCACGAACTGAGGGAGAAAGGCCACGAAAAAGGCGATCCCCTTGGGGTTGACCGCGGTTACGGCAAAGGCCCGACCGATCAGGGCCCGGCCGCTGGCGACGGTGACCGTCGGCCCAACGGCGGCGGGGGCTTCGGGACGAGCCCGCCACATCCCGATCCCCAGATGGATCAGGTAGAGGGCGCCGATCCATTTGAGGACGGTAAAGAGCGCCGCCGAAGCCGCCAGCAGAGCCCCTAAGCCCAGAATGGAGAGGGTCATGGCGGTCAGGTCGCCAAGGGCCACCCCGAGGGTCAACGGGGCCACGGCCCGCCGGCCGTGGGCCAGGGCGTGGCTGATCACCATCAGGACCGTCGGGCCCGGAATCAGCACCATGATCGTGGCGGCCGCCGAAAAGGCGGCCCAGGTCTGGAGGGTCAAGGGAAATGTCCTTTCCGGCCGGGATATCCGGCTTTGGGGGATAAAAGACAAATAATCCGTCCGTTCCGCACTCGGAATCGGATTGTCTAATGTCGATATATCCGTCTTAGTCGGTCTTTTCAAGAGCGGAAAGGTGGGCCGCGCGGCGATTTTGAAGACGGCCCTACGACGGGCCACGGCCGCGTCAACAAAAAGACGGAAAAACCATGGGCAAAGTAGGAGATGACTACCGGATATATACTTGTCGCATCCTATTTACCCCGGGAGCGGTTTTATTGATCATATAACTAGCTTTCGGCATGGCCAAGGAATCAGATTAACAAAGATCGGGAAACCGGCATGGATTGGGGGATACAACAGACGGACATGGACGAGATCGGCGCCGAAAATGTTCCGCATTCATCGATGATTGGGCGACGGCTCATTGAAGCGGGGCTGATCGCGGAAGCGGATTTAAAAACAGCGGCGTCCATTCAGAATCGCATTGGCGGGAAAATCGGCGCCATATTGATTCGCATAGGCGCCGTTTCAGAAGAGACGCTGCTCCAGGTCTTATCGACGGAAATGCGATTCCCGGTAGCCGATCCGGATGATCTGCCGTCCGATCCCAAGGTCTATTTGGATGCAATCGAGGAAAGCGGCATAGTACTGGATTGGTATCTGGATCAGGACGCTTTGATTTGGCTGACGCCGAGCGGAGAGGTCAAGTGCATCGCAAGGGATCCATTTGACGGGACAATCGGTGAGGTGCTGAATTTTGTATTCCCGGATCGGAAAGTGGTCTTTTGCTTAATCCGCAACTATGACTTGGAGCGTGAGCTGGAGACAGTCTCCCGTGTCGGCGCGATGGCGTCGCCGGCAAATCACGACATCAATCAGTTGAGAGAAATCGCCCAGGAGGCGCCGATCATCGAGCTTGTCAATAATTTGCTTTCTCAAGCGTTTGATCAAGCAGCGTCGGATATCCATCTGGAGCCTGGCGATCATCAATTTAAAGTACGGTTTCGGATTGACGGGATGTTACACACCCGGTTTTCGGTACCCAAGGATCGTTTTGCCGCCGTTACGTCCAGAATCAAGCTGATATCGGGACTTGATATCGCTGAGCGCCGTCTCCCCCAGGATGGGCACTTGAGCACCCGGCTGAGCGGCAATCTTGTCGATATCCGGGTTTCGACGGTGCCGGGTGTGTATGGAGAATCCGTGGTCCTTCGTCTTTTGCCCAAGGAGGGTCGAAACCTTTATCTCGATCAGCTCGGATTGGAGCCGGATAGCCTTAACCGATTTGTCGAATGGATCAATAGCTCACACGGAATAATCCTTGTGACCGGTCCAACGGGCTCCGGGAAAACGACGACGTTATATGCCGCATTGGAGGCGATCAACGATCACCAAAAGAAAATCATCACGGTTGAAGATCCCGTGGAATATCCTCTTGAGGATATCACCCAGATTCAGGTGCATTCGGAGATCGGGTATTCTTTTGCGAGGGCCTTGCGCTCAATTTTGCGACAAGATCCGGATATCATTCTGATCGGGGAAATCCGGGATAAGGAGACAGCGGAGATCGCCATCCAGGCATCCTTGACGGGCCATCTGGTCATGTCGACATTGCATACCAATGACGCGGCGAGCGCTTTTACACGTTTGATCGACATGGGCGTCGAACCGTTCATGGTTGTTGCGGCGGTGAGGGCCGTTATTGCTCAAAGGTTGCTACGGCGGCTGTGCGAAGCGTGCGCCGAGCCGTCAAAGCCCATTGAAGGTGTCAATCCAATAAACCAATCGTCCCACCCGAAGGGGACCCTTGAGGCTACCCCTCGATGGAGAGCACCTCGGGGATGCGGGCAATGTCAGGAGGTCGGGTACCGGGGACGAGAGGGAATCTTTGAATTGATCGAGATCACTCCCGTCCTGCAAGATATGATTTTGAAAAACCGATCGGCGGGGGAAATCAGGCGGCAGGCGATTCAGGATGGCTTTCAAACTCTCCGGGAGCATGGAATGTTGAAAGCCCGGCGGGGAATTACGAGTATCGAGGAGGTGCTCAGGGTTACGTCTGAGTAAGCGCGGTATTTGATGGGATATTTCTATAGAGCACTGAATGGAGACGGGAATGAGGTGACCGGTACCGTTGATGCCCACAGCCCACGGGCCGCCATCCGAAAGCTTAAGGGGCAGGGCCTGACGGTTGTTGAAATATCAAAGGAAGCGCCCGGCCACTCTTATATCCGGATGAAACCGCCCGGCTCAAGAGAGACAAAGCTGATCTTTCATGAATTGTGCATCTTGCTGGAATCCGGTGTGACCCTGAAGGAGGCGGTTCAGTCATTGGCGGAATCTTGTGGGAATCCATATCTGTCGAAAGAATTGGCCGGCGTGTCGGATGCGGTTCGACGGGGTATTTCCTTTTCCGAAGCATTGAACGGCTCCAGGCTCCGGCTGCCGGCCTATTTTCAGCCGCTCATTGAAACCGGTGAAATGACCGGCCGCCTTGCCGGATCGATGCGTGACGGCCTATCCCAATGGGAATATGACGTCCAATCGGCCGCTGAATTTCGTAATGCCTTGATTTACCCATGTATTTTGGTCTTTTCAGGAATCATTGCCGTCACGTTGATCTTTGCCCTGGTCGTTCCCCGCTTTGAAAAGATTCTCAATCGCACGGAGGACATTCCGCTCTTGTCGAAAATGGTCCTCGGGGCGGGCGCCTATTTCAGACATCATATTGAATGGATGGGGGGAATTGCCGTTGGAATGGTTCTTTTGCCGTGCTTCGCCCACTGGCGGCGGATGGACCTGCGAGGCGGAGTGAAACGTTTCCTCTATCATGTCCCGGTTTTTAAAAAATGGATTCTTGAAAATGAAATCGCCGGTTGGTCATCCACCATGGCGGTGCTTTTGGCAAACCGGGTTCCGCTGCTGTCATCTCTTGAAATGGCTCAGCGGCGAGTGACCTTGTCGCCGCTCCATGCCCGTCTGTCTCATGTTGCAAGAACGGTGAAAAACGGTGGTCCCCTGTCCGAATCCCTTCGGGAGATGGATGCGATTTCGGCAACTGGATACAACCTTATGCGGGTTGGGGAGCGGTCCGGAGAGCTTGCGGAGATGTTCCGGGTTCTGGCGTCACTCTACAAGGAATCGGGCCGCAATCGAACTCGGATTTTTCTGATCGTCTTGGAACCGGTGTCGATTTTGGTGATCGGTTTGTTTGTCGGACTCATCATGGCGGGGGTTGTTTTGGCAATCACAAGCACCTATGAGGTGTTGAAATAGCGGAAATCGACTGGTCGGACTCCGTGGTCAATGAATAAAGGGGGAAGCAAAAATGGCGGGGATAGCAAAAAGGCGCTCGCTTATCAGGCGGATGAATGGGTTTACCCTTCTTGAAATGCTGGTTGTGCTGGTGATCCTTGGGCTGATGGCCGGCCTCGTCGGCCCGCGGCTTTTCGCGAAATCAGATGAATCCAAAGTGAAAATCGCTGAAGTTCAGATAAAGATGATCAAAGGAGCCATCCATACCCTGCGCCTGGATATCGGCCGATTTCCCACGACCGAGGAAGGGTTGAAAATCCTCTATCATCCGTCATCGGATGATAGAACCCGTATGCTATGGAAGGGCCCGTATCTGGATGAGGAGATTCCATTGGACCCGTGGGGCCGGACATATCGATATAGTGTTCCCGGAAGTAACGGCCAACCCTTCGCCCTCTATTCCCTGGGAGCCGATGGAGAGCGTGCCGGCCATGGCATCGATTCCGATATCGGTTATCTTCCGCCGCTGTAATGATCCTATGATCGTACCAGGGAAAAATAATCGCGGGAGACGGAATGGCCCGACGGGATATTCGCTTTTCGAGGTCATGGCCGTGTTGCTCCTGATGGCGATCCTTGCCGGTGTTGCCGTCCCCCGACTGACGACAATGCATCGCGCGTTCAGGTGGGCCCATGAGCGAGACGAGGCGATCCGATGTATCGAACGGCTTGGTTTTACGGCTTTTCAGGAAAGCCGGCGTTTGGTCCTGAAAGCATATCCGCCTGAGGATTCAGCGGATTTTCCGTTAAAGCTGCCCGCTGGATGGATCATGGAAGCGGATCCGCCGGTTATCTACAATGCCAAAGGAGTTTGCCTGGGAGGGCAATTGCAATTGAAACATGAAGATCGAGTGGTCTCATTTAAAGTCAAGCCGCCTCTGGGCAAGTTAGAGGCGGTTAAGAGATGAAATCGATATGGCGGAGATCCTCGAAGGCCGATGGGAGCGATTGAACCGGAAATCCACGGGTTTTTCGGTGCTCGAAGCCATTGTCGCCGTTGCGCTGATGGCAACCGTCGGCATGGCGGTCTTTGCATGGATCAATCAATGTCTGGATACCCTGTTTCGGATCAGGGCGGATGAAGCGCGAGTTGAGGCCATCGAGAACGCAATCGATTATATGGCCGGCGTCAATCCCATGGATGCCCCGACGGGGGAGTCATCGTTTGAGCATTATTCAATCCGGTGGACCTCGTGCCTGGTGGAGCCGATCCGATCCGGCATTCAGGGACAATCGGCCAGGGGTCTCTACCGAATCGGGCTTTACGACACATCCATTGAAATCGTCATGGGGAAACAAAAGGTTGCTGACTTCGTTCTTCGCCAGGCCGGATACCGACGGGAGCGTGACCAACGGATTGAGTTTTAGACACGGCGCTTCAAAGGGCTTCACCGTGATGGAGGTTTTGGTCGTCATTCTCCTGGTGAGCTTAATGAGTGGAGTACTGATGCAAGCCGGAATTCAGGTCCTCAAATTGCGCAAGTGGTTTCTGGTTGTATCCCACCACCAGACGGCTAACCGGCTTCAATCCCATTGGTTCCGAAGCGTGACGGCCGCTTTGACTCCCGGTCGCCAGGAGGATAATACCGTTTTTTCAGGTCGTTCCGATCACTTCCAGGGCATGACATTGGACGCTTTAACCGATATGACCGGGATACCGGTCCGGGTTGCCCTCGACCTGATCTCCCGCGATGGATCGATTGTCCTGCGCTACCGTCAGGATGACGGGACGGAATGGGAGATCGGACAATGGGACGCGAGCCATGCCGGTTTTTTCTTTTTAAATGCTATGGGAAAAGGATACACGGAATGGCCATCCGAAGACGATGCGCCTCAGCTTCCCGAAGCGATACTGCTTCGGGTGGAAACCGCGGAAACGCCGATGGTTCGCTATGTCGATATTTCGGGGCGAACGGATCCGGGCCCTCGTTTTGGAGGACTTTTCCATTGACCGGTAATTTCAAGGGAAAGGCGCTGGTTCCCGGATATGCTCCGGTCGATGGCGGTTTTGTGTTGGTGGCAACGTTGTGGATGCTTTCCGCAATCGTTCTGGCGGCGGGCTTTTTTGCGGCGTGGACTCAGGGAGTATTGGCTCTGGCCGTTGACAAGCAAGCGGAGCTTCGCGCGGAAATGGAGATGAGCAGTACCCGATCCGCCGTTTTATATTTACTCGCAACTCGCCCAAAGCGCCATGCCGGCGTTGTTTTGAATGCGTCGGCTTTCCAGATGGAATCCGGGGATAACAATGATCCCTTCCGGCCCGCCGCCGACCCGACGGGGCCGATGCTTCCCCTGGATGATTCTCCCTGCTTCGGTTTCGGTGAGGTCAGGTTTTCCGTTCAAGATGAGCGGGGACTGGTCGGATTGAATGGATTTCAGCGACGGCCCATCGAGCGATTGTTGGGCCTTCTGGGCGTCCGGTCGGACCAACAAGGCCCTCTGGTGGACAAGCTGTTGGATTATATCGATCCGGATGACCTGCGCAGGCTAAATGGTGCCGAGGCGGAAGCTTACAACGAGGAGCATCGTCGGCCGCCATCCAACCGCCCTCTAATAACAAGCCGGGAGGCCGCCAATGTGCTGGGCTGGCGTGACGTGGACAACCTGTGGGATCAGGATCATTTCCCTCGGTTGACCACCGTTGCATGCAGCGGAGTGCCGAATTTCAATCTGGCGCCGCTAAAGGTGCTTCAAACCATATCCGGAATTGATCGTACAACAGCCTTACGCCTGATCGAATCCCGAAAGGAAAGGCCATTTCGAGAAGCACGGGATGTTTACCGGTTCGCACGAAAGTCGCTTTCTCTTAATCCTTTGGAAATGGCGTTTTTGCCGTCTCCTTTCATGCGGATTCGCATTTGGCCCGAAAGCGGAAAACGGATGAAAGTCATTCATGTCCGATTAACGCCGATGGCCGCCAACAGCGCTCCCTGGGAGATCGATCATCAACTTGACGTGCCTATCCCAACAAACGAAAAAGATGCCGATTGCCAAACATTTTCAATCCCCGCGTTTGCCCAGGCGGTATGTCCAGACCCAAAATGAGGTCCGGCGGCCAACCGGCGGGTGGAGGCGGCGTCAATGGGTCATGTCCCGGGGCCTTTGCTTGTTCAGGTCATTCCGGATGGATGATCTGCCGCTCCGTGAACGCGCAAATGCCCTTAATATCCGAATTGACCAGTGGAGCCCGTTTGCGGTAACCGGCCAATACGTCATTCAGCACAAAAGCTCCGCTCAGGTCTGGATATGGGATGAGGGAAGGCGTCGGAAAGCCGCCGAAGCCGCATCCGCCAATGGCATACGGGTCTGTCCCGAATCAGCGCTCTATCCGGAGCCTGATACGGATGGAGTCAGAGCCCTTGCCTGCGCCGAAGGCTACGATGTTCAAATATGGCAAAAGGGCCTGATAGTCGCTTCCCGATGGTGGCCGATATGGCCGAAAGAGATTGAAATCGACCGCTTTTTGATTGCACACGACATGGACCCGGAAGCGTTTCATATCGAGCCCGAGAGCCTTTCCTGGCTTGTCCGGCCCCGGGGCGGGACGGGAGGATACCGAGGCATGGGCGTCGCCGGGGAGCGGTTCTGGGTGATGTTGCTTCTGGCGGCTTATGCGTTGTTTGTCATCTGGCACGGTATTGCCATCATTCGATGGCATCACGCCGCTGAATCCATGGAGCGTCGCGTCGAAAGGCGGATTCAGGAGGCGGAGCCCATCATCAATAGGCGAGCTCAGGCCATGGAATATCGGCAAAGGGCGTTTGCCCTCGGATCGATTCCCGCCTATCCCCGGCAGCTTCAAATGATGGCCGCCGTTGCGGAAATACTTCCGGATACCATTGTGATCGCGGAATGGCGCTACAACCTAAATGAGCTGACCGTGGTCCTCAAAGGCCCGGACCTTGATCCTCGAATTTTTGTGGCCCGCTTTCAGAAACTTGGCTTTTTCGAGGATGTGAGCCCTTCCGGAGAGGATCGGCCGAACTACCTTGCTCTGAAAATAAGGGTGGCGGAGAAGGGGAAAGGATGATCTCGACATCGGTCCTGGGGCATTTCACAACCGAGTGGCGGCATAACCCCCGGCTTCGAATCGGAATCTGGATTATTGTTATGATATTAATGAGTTATACCGGTTCGTCGATTTTAGAATGGAGACAATCACTGGCTCTTCGTTGTCAGAATGTCGCGGACCGGATGGGGCATGTTGAGTCGTTGGTCAACCAGACGGCATGGGACAATCGATTAGAAGCGGCAAAGGCGGCCGTGGTTCATATCGAAGACCGCTTATGGCGGGCGGACAGCCGAGGCCTCGCTCAGGCCATGGTACAGAATTGGATCGACGACATCATGAGACAACAAGGGGCTGATAATGTTCGTATTCAAGTGGAGCGTCCCCAAGACCTGAATCGGATCGATGGAGTCTGGCGGGTGTCGGCGACGGTGGAATCGGTGGTTGAAACCGACGGCATCCCCGGACTGTTAAGAGCAATCGAAACCCATGATCGGCTTGTTACGGTAGAGCAGTTGAATCTCATCAATACGAGCCGGGCAAGGTTGACATTGGGTCTCAGTGCGTATTTTCTGGCCGGCTCATAAGCTACCAGATCATGATTTCGGAGGGCGGATGAACGGAACATCAAAAACTCCTGGCAACCGAATCCTTCCCCTTCTCTTTCTGCTCATTTCCGTCTCCGTTTCATTCTGGTTCGGACCCGTGCCCCCGGTTGAGAATCAAACGGTTGAGCCCGACGCGACGCCATGGTCGCTCCCGGCCCCCGATCCGTCGGGTCAGCTCGACGGCGTCTATGAGTATCTTGTCCGGCGCTCTCCATGGCGGGGCGTTTCCCGGATAGATTCTCCGTCGCCCGAGATTCCAGGCGGATGGCGGCTCTGTGGCATTGTGCGCCAGGATAACCGACGCTTTGCTCTGATCGAAGTCGATGATCAGATCCTTCGATTTGCGATGGGAGCCGACCTGCCGGGCGGGGATGTCTTAATCGGGATAGCCGATGACCGGATTGAGATTCATAACGAGACATCTACGGAAATCGTTCCGATGTATTCCAATGATGGACTTGTTCCCCAATGATTGCCGCTTATCAAGTGCCCATCCATAAATGGCTATTTTGCCCGATATCCGCGTTGCGCTCAAAATTTTATCCTCGAAATATCAGACATATGCCCGCGGTAAAATTTTTCGCGCGCCTTGATCTCGACCAAACTTTCCGATTTCTGGATGGACACTATCAATATGCGGCTCAACCGATATAAACGGAAATACATCCAATTGACGCGGCCTTTTGATCCTTTGCGTGGAAAGCAGGTGGTCCGATGATGAGCCATTGGAGTGGTGTTCGAGAAAAAAAGGCTCTGCTTCTCATTTTATTATCCCTCTTCATTTTGACAATTTCAGGCAACGGCTGTATGGCCCGTTTCCCGGACGAAAGGGCCGAACGCGCCATCCGCCGGTTTCCATGGGGAGAGCCGCTGCGCCAACCCGTTTCGGAAAAGAGCCCGAGGTCCGAGGCATTGCCCCGTGAAAAGCAATCCACTCAGTCGTCCGGCCCGAGATTTCCGCGGACGCCGAAGCTCCCTCCCATTGATTCGATGTCAGCGACGGAACCGGAAGAAAGCCCGACGTCGGCGGCCGGGCCTCCGGTTATGGTCAGCTTTGACGCGATGGCCCTGCCGACGTTTATCAACGAGGTTTATGGAAACATCCTGGGAAAGACTTTTGAAATCGATTCCCGATTACTACAGAAACGAGACCTGGTCACCCTGCGAACGGAAGCGCCGATAGCCCTGGAGCGGCTTGATCGACTGGCGCGCCGGGTGCTGGCGAATTATGGCGTCGGCGTCGAGGAACAGGGGCACTTGCTTCGATTCGTGCCCGGTCGGGGAAAGTACCATGGAGAGCCCCCTCTCCTGGTCAGCGGTCGCACCCTTCCGGAGGTTCCGGTCTCCCACCGTCCCATCTTTCAGCTAGTCCCGTTGACGACGGTCCGGAACATCCACGTCGCCAACTGGCTCAGAAGCGCATTTCAGGGGCAGGATATCGAAATCTCGGAAGACCCGGAACGGAACGCCGTGCTGTTGAAAGGTAAGCCGGAGGTCGTTCAGGAGGCGCTGAAAGCGGTTCACCTGTTGGATCAGCCCTACATGCGAGGTCGGCACAGTGTCCGGATCGAGCCGGTGTTTCTGCGGGCCGATGAGCTCGCCCGGCTTTTGGTCGAGGTCCTCAACACCGAAGGGTACTCCGCGTCTTTAAAGCCGTCCCTGGGCAGCGTAATTATATTGCCCGTCGACGACCTGAATGCCGTGCTGGCTTTTGCCGCCGAAGCCGCCATCCTGGAGCACATCAAGGAATGGGCCAAAAGTCTGGACCATCCCAACCAGACGGCGGAGCCGAAAACCGGATACCATTATTATCAGGTGAAAAATACCCGCGCGGCCGAGCTTGCGGGGATTCTGGACCAGGTGCTTGTAGGCATGAGATCAGGCGAGGGGGCCGCGGAACCCGATGGAGAGATTCGAAACCGGGGGCACCTGGTGGTCGATGACGTTCGAAACGGCCTCATCTTTCAAGGAAGTGCTGATCAATGGGAAAGCCTTTTGACCGTGATCCGGGAAATGGATCGACCCGCCCGGATGGTTCTCATCGAGGTAACGGTTGCGGAAATCACCCTGGACGGCCGCCAGGATCTGGGGATCGCATGGATATTAAACGATATCAGCCTCGACGACATCGATGGGGTCCTGGGAACCATGGGAGGACTGGGAATCGGGACGTCGGGCTTGACCTACAAGCTCGATAATGCCGGCCAGACCCGGGCCGTCTTGAACGCCTTTGCCGCAAATCGTCGGGTCAGCATTCTGTCAACACCGAGGATACTGGTTAAAAGCGGCGGGGAAGCCACCATTGATGTCGGGACCGATGTGCCCATTATCACCAGCCAGAGCACCACGCCGGATCTCCAACAGAACGGTACCAGCGGGATAATACAGGAAATCCAATACCGGAAAACCGGGATTTTGCTGAACGTAAAACCGGTGGTGCATTCGGGAAATCGAATCGATCTGGAGATTTCCCAGGAAGCGAGCGAGACCCAGCCGGACAGCGCCAGCAAGATCGACAGCCCCAGCATCTTCACTCGAAAGATCGAAACGAGCCTGGGGTTGAAAGACGGGGGATCGGTCCTGCTGGGCGGACTGATTTCAACGACCGTCAACCGCGGCTATTCAGGCGTCCCGGTGCTGAGCGAGATTCCGGTCTTGGGGCGCCTGTTTCGAGTGGACAATCAATCGGAGGTCCACACCGAGCTGATCGTCCTCATCATACCCTATGTCATCGATGACAGCCGGGACGCCGAAGCGGTTACGGAAGCGTTTAAAAAACGGTTGCGGCGGTTTTCGATCGATTCGATGGATCCATCCGGAAAAGAAAGTAACCCGCCGGAATGATATCGTGAAATTTTCAGCCGCCATGAACAAACATTTACCGAATAACCAGGGGTGTATCCCCCAACGAGGGAAAGCCTACCCTCGATTACCATCCCGACCCCATTGAGCCCCGTTTCGCAAAAGGGATAACACTTATAGAAACACGACCTCGGGGTGCGATGCCACTTTAGCGAGCTCGCCATGATTAACTCTAAACAGAAAGGATTTTAAACAGTTGGCAAAAAAGTGGATTTTTGGGTTGATTTTCGGGGAAAGGAGACCATTATGAACAAGTATTTGATTCCATTAGCGGCAATAGCGCTGATCCTGATGGCGGGCAACGCGTATGCGGCCCTCGACCTCCAAAGCAACGTCACGGTGAACCAGTTCGCCAAGGAGATCAATGTGAATACTTCAACCGGCACCGTGCTGACCGACAGTGGCGCGGCCGGTTTATTCACCGTCACAACCGACTTCGGATTCGGCGCGAACGCGGGTGAAGAACGCTATGTTCGTTTCGATCTATCGAACGGAGCGAAATTCGAAGTGAATCCGACATACACCTGCAACTTGACAACCGGCACATTGTCTCAGGGAGGGGCGGGCAACAGCTTCGTGATCTTCAATTTTATTGCGGGGCTGGATACACAAATTGCCGATGACGGGACATTGACGATTGATCCCGCCACGGGAATCCGGGTTTACAATAAGAACAGCGTTCAAATTACTTACGGACACTACAAATTTCCCTATGATGCACAAAACCGGTCAAATCAGCTTGCCACCGCCAGTGCCACACTGATCCGATTCGTTAACGCATTAGACTGGGAAGTGGATGCCGTAAACACTGAAATAATTGATGTTACAGTAGAATCTAAGAATTTTGATGCCCCGGCGATTCCAAGCACGACCGTGATCGGCGACATCAACATGTGCTTGCAAGCGGGATTGCTCAATGATAATGGCACAACAGTGACTATCGCTGATGTCATTAGCGCCTCTGAATTAACGATCGAAGGAGATTTCAGCGCCAGCAAGAACCCCGCGGATGGCTCCTATACCGGAGCGGCGCTGAATCGTGTCTTCATCGACTCCGATGGTGACGGGATCAATTGCAACACCAAAAGTTTAACGGCTTTCAGCTTGTCCGGAACCGAAGCCCTTTTCAACACCGGGGCGGACTTGACCCACTTCGCGGACCCGTCGGTTATCTGTATGGAGGTCAACGGTGTCACGCCTATCGCGGAAGGGATTTATGAAGGCGCTTATAGCGCACAGCCAGGAGCCACATTGACGGTGGATGATATCGATTTCGGCGAGCTGAGCGAGCTGGAAAAGAACGGGACCACGGACCGGATTACGTTTATGGTCAACAAGGACAGCAGCTATCAGACCTATATCCGCATTACTAACCCATCGAATATCGATGGAAACGTTTTTCTCACCCTGACCAATGACAGTGGGAATACCGTCACCTTCGGTCTTGGAAGCGTCACTGATGTCACCGGGGCCGCGATTCCAGACAGTTTGAGTGCTGGTGCATCCACCGCGCTGATCCCGGTATCGAGTCTTTTTACGGCCGCCCAGTCGGCTGCTCCCGGTTTCAATGTCGTCGGAAACAGCCGGATGCTCCGTCTGGATGTCGAAGCCGAGTTCGGCGGGACGGGTCAGGGGCAGGGGGTTGTTGTCAACGGCGTCAGCGCGAATACTGACGGCACCGGCTTCACCATGATCGAGTAGTTATTGGAGGCTCGACAAGATGCAAGGAAAAAAGCGGTCCGGATTGACTCCTGACCGCTTTTTTTATGGAAACCCCGCGTGGGCGAAGGTCCACACCCCCTTATCCGGTCGAAGCGTGAGGTCGATGCTCCTTACAAACGCCTTTATCAGATACCCTGAAGAAGAGCTTTTTACCGCCCCGAAGGAGGAGATGCCTATGGGGGGATACATGGTCAGACCCATTGAGCCGATAAGCGAGAATATGGGATACCCTTATTTAAGGGTTTTGAGTGAAGCACAATCGGCTGATTGAAGTGATCGATCAGCTTT
>CAZWGY010000020.1:6362-22070 GCA_964633575.1 uncultured Desulfobacteraceae bacterium | reverse complement strand
CGCCTTGATCTCGACCAAATTTTCCGGTTTCTGGATGGACACTCCTTATGAGTGACGGTGACTGGCGGCGGGTCGGCTCGTTCCGCCCGCCGCCGGTGCGTTAATCGGCTGGAACGCCGATGGTGACATCAATGGCGCCCGCGCCGATCCAGGCGTCCGTCTGAAAGGGCGACTCGCCCGGTGAGGTCAGGATAAACCAGACCTTGTAGCCCCCGGCCGGGGTCCCCGGAAACATGAGCGTATCGAGGATCGGCCCGCTGATCGCGTCCGCGTCGGAAGCCAGACGGAAGGGCGTCGGAATCCGGGTCAGACGGGCATCCGCCCCCGGTGCCCCGGCCCCGGAGCGGAGCGTCGGGGACCGGAACCGGGAAAACCCCCCGGCCCGATCGGCCCGCGGATCGGCCGCCGGAGACCCATCGACGACGTAGGACAGCGTCCCGTCGGGTGACTGGATAACGGCGTAAGCATCATAGAGATCGACCAGCTCCCAGCCCACCGAAACGCCTAACGCCAGCCGGTCCCCCGGCTCGAGCGCCGTCTCCCGAGCCGTCAACCGCACGGTGCCGTCAACCAGGAGATCGGCCGCCGCCGGGTTGTCGGCCAGCCCGAAGGGGTCCGACACGGAGATGGTCTCGCCGGGATTATCCGGTGAAGCGATGGGGGTGTAGTCCTCGGGCGCCGTGGCGGTGGCGTCCCAGCCTTCGGGGACGTCGCAGGGGGTCGGAAAGGCGACCCATGCGCCGGTATCCGGGTTCCGGCCGTAGGTAATGACCTGAGCGCAGATCATTCCGTCGCCCTCGCCGGCCGTCCCCCCATCCGAATCCGTTTCCGGCGGCGGGGCGATCACACCCGGTTCGGAAATGGGGGTGATCTTCGGGTCATCATCGTTGCCGGCACGGTCGGCATCGGCTTCCGAGTCCGGACGGCTGGTCGAGATCCGCCAGCCCTCGGGAACGTCACAGGGGGTGGGAAAAGTCTCCCAGTCGCCGGTATCCGGGTTCTGAGCAAAGGTGATGACCTGAATGCAGGCCATGTCGGCCGCCGGGGCGGGAGCGACCAGAAAAAGGCTCAAGGCCAGTAGCGCGGTAACAGTCAAAATGGGTTGCGGTTTCATGAATCGTCCTCCAAAAAAGCGAGTATCGTCAGATTGAAAGATTTCGAGCCGGTTCTGTTGGCCCCGCCGCGGCCCTTCCGCGACGGGGGTCGATCGCGCGATCTGATCCACTTATCCCTCATGCGCCCGAGGATTGTCAAAGGCATTGACGGTCAAAGCATGGCAAAACCGGACAAAACCGGTCAAAACGGCTTGGGTGGCACCAATATTGCTTAATCACTTTCCCGGAGCCGCTGCTCGAGATCGCTGATCTGGTTTTCCAACCGGGACTTCAGGTCGCCCGGCAAGGCGCAGTCGGAGAGGACGAAATAGGCGGTGTCGAGGATGTCCCCGTAGCGGGGATTGGGGGGGAGTGAGGAGAGCTTGAGGTAGCGGTCGAGGGTCCGGGTCCGGTAGGTCCCGCTGTTGTCGAGTGTGGCGGTCCATATCCGGCTTTTTTCCGCGAAATCGATCTTGGACCCGCCGGTGGCCTGGCGCCAGCATCGAAGGCAGAGAGCCAGGGTCGCCACCCCGGCCTCCCGGAGGCGGGCGGTCTTGAGCTCCGCTTCGGCGGCTTTCCGGCCGGCCGTTTCCCGGGCCAGGGCATCCCGGAGCTGGTCCCGGAGCGCCCGGAGTTCGGCGTTGGCCTGGGCCAGCCGGGCCTGCTCCCGGTGGACCGACTGGATCAGGCGGCGCTTTTCCACTCCCCGGAGAATGGCCACGTCGAGCTCGTCCACGCCCACCGGCTTCCGGAGATAGTTAATGGCCCCGGCCCGCATGGCGGCAACGGCCGTGTCGATATCACCGTGGCCGGTGAGAACAATGCACTGGAGCTCCGGGCGGATGCCCATGGCCCGCTGGATGAGCTCGATGCCGTCGATGCCGGGCATCCGGATGTCGGCCACAAGGACGTCGGCATCGATGTCGGCCAGGGCCGCCAGCCCTCCTTCCCCGGACCCGGCTGTGTCCACGGTATAGCCGATGGTTTCGAGCTGCCAGCCCAGGGTATCGAGAAGGTCGGGCTCATCATCGACTACCAGAACGGTGCCCCGGTCGGCCGGTGGGGCGCCAGGTGTCTGAGCATCTGTCTTCATAACACGGGGATAATAATCGAAGTGGGGTCTGGCGGCAAGGGGGCGGACCGTTTTTTGGGGGGAGGGGATGCGGGCGTCAAATAAAAAAGGCCCGAGCGTTCTGCTCGGGCCTTGGGTTCTCTATGGTAGCGGGGGGCGGATTCGAACCACCGACCTTCGGGTTATGAGCCCGACGAGCTACCAGACTGCTCCACCCCGCATCAACAATTGCAATTTATATATGACTGTCCGACAACTGTCAAGGACTTTTTTTGAAGATCTTTGCCGGCCTCGCCGGAACCCGGCGCAATGGCCGTTTGGAGCCGCTTTAGCCCTCATTCGTGCCCGGATATTGTATCGGATGGGGATTTGGTGGTATAGTCGGGATTCCAAGCGACCCGTCCGAACGGTCGGATCGCCATCCAGCGGAGGACATTACGGAGATGATGAAAATCACCAACGAGGTATTCCAGGTCGGCGGGGATGCGTTTACCCGTCCCGAGGATGCCGCCGTCTATCTCTTATGCTTTGACGGCCGGGCGGCTTTGGTGGATGCCGGGTGCGGGGAGACGGTTGATGCCTTATGCCGGAACATCGCGGACTGCGGTGTATCTGAGCGCGCCATCAAGTATCTTCTCATCACCCATTGTCATTTTGACCACACCGGCGGGGCGGCCGCGCTCCGGGATCGGATCGGCTGTCGGGTGGTGGCCCACTCGGCCGACGCCGACTGCCTGGAGGAGGGGAACGACGTGATGAGCGCGGCCACCTGGTACGGAACGACCCTGACGCCGGTCATCGTGGACATCCGGCTCACCGGCGACCGGGAATCGGTCTTTCTCGGGGACCGGCCGGTCACGGCGATCCACATCCCCGGCCATTCCCCCGGCTCAGTGGCCTACCTGATCGAGTCCGAAGGGCTCCGGGTCCTGTTCGCCCAGGACGTCCACGGCCCGCTCGACCCGAGCCTCCTGTCGGACCGGGCGGCTTACCGGCGCTCCCTGGCGCTTATCCGGGACCTGGACGTGGACATCCTCTGCGAGGGCCACTACGGGGTCTATCGGGGCCGGGACGAGGTCCGGTCTTTCATCGCATCTTACCTTTAGTGGGGCAATGATGACGGGATCGGAGACGGACGGGGCCATCATCCGGGTGACGGGGCTGATTCATGAATATCCGGGTCGGCGGGCCTTGACGGACATATCCTTTGCGGTCCGCCGGGAAACCATCACGGCTCTGGTGGGTCCCAACGGGGCCGGGAAGACCACTCTGTTGCGCTGCCTGGCCGGGCTGATCCGCCCGTTCGACGGCGACATCCGGATCGGGGGCGTAAGCGTTCTGGAAGATCCCCGGCGATGCCATCGGATGATCGGCTATCTGCCTGACTTCTATGGACTATATGACGCGCTCACGGTAGAACAGGCTCTCCGTTACATGGCGGCGGCCCAGAAGGTTGACCGGACGGCGATTCCCGGACGGGTGGCGGCAACGGCCGATGCGGTGGGCCTGGCGGACCGGCTTGGGGAGCGGATTGGCCGCCTGTCCCGGGGGATGCGTCAGCGGGTGGCCATAGCTCAGGCCCTGGTCCACGACCCCGGGATTCTCCTCCTGGACGAACCGGCTTCGGGCCTTGACCCCGAGGCGCGGCTGTCCCTGTCCAAACTCTTTGTGACGCTCAACCGGAGAGGCAAAACCCTGATGGTTTCATCCCACATCCTGGCCGAGCTGGATCAATACGCGGGCGATCTGATGATGATCCGTGACGGCCGCCTCGTCCGTCATCTTCCGGTGGCGGACGAGGCGGCGGGGACGGTGGTTCTCCGGTTGCGGTGGGCGATGCCGGACCTTGCGGACCGGCTCGGGCGGATGCCGGGGGTTCGATCCGTGGCCGTCGAGGACGGCGGGACCGCCGCCCGGATCGATGTCGCCGGGGAACCCGAGGCGGCTCGGGCGGAGCTGTTGCGGGCTTTGATCGAAGCGGATTTCCCGGTGACCGATTTCACGGCGGCCGGGACCGGCCTCCAGGCCCGGTACCTGGAGACGGCGAGCGGAGCCGGGCCGTGATCCGGAATCCCGAATTCAGAAAGTATTGCTGGCTGGAGCTGACCCCGGCCCGACTGGTCGTGATGCCCGTCGTGATTGCCGCCGCCGTGGCCTTATGCGACCTGTCCACCGTTGGAATGTCCGCCTTTCTCCGGGCGGCGTCGATGACCGCCGCAATCGGGTTCGCGGTTCTGGTGGGAATCTGGGGGGCCAGGCTGGCGGCCGAATCGGTGATGGGCGAGGTGACCGGCCGGACCTGGGACACCCTCCGGGTCACCTCCCTGGGGCCGGGGGAACTGGTGGCGGGAAAGCTCCTCGGCGGCACTATCTACGCCTGGTACGGCGGGGCTCTGTGCGCCGTCGTGATGGTCGGCGCGGCCGGCTATCTTCCGGACCCCCTCGACCGGCTCCGGAGTCTGGCCGTTCTGGCCGCGGCGGGAATCTTCGCCCAGGCCACGGCCCTCCTGTTGAGTCTGATGGCCATCCGGCGCGAGGGGGCGAGGGAGCGGCTCAACAGCACTGTGGTGATGGTGCTGGGGGTGCTCCCGCTGATTTACGTCCTACCCTTCGGATTGGGGCCGGATACCGGGAGGTTCCGGCTCCACTGGTTCTCCTGGACCCTCCCCTTCTCCGATTTTCTGCTCATCTCCCTGTTGATCTTCGGCGCTTGGGCCGTGGTGGGATGCTACCGCCTGATGCGAACCCACCTTCAGATGGAAGGCGGGCCGGCGGTCTGGATCGGGTTCACCGCCACGTTGATGGTCTATGTCGGGGGACTGACCGCCAACCTGACGGGGCTGGCCGTCGCCGACCGGTTCGCCATCAGCCTTCAGCTCGCCTTTGGCATCGGGCTGGTGTTGACTTATGTGACGGCTTTTGCCGAGCCCAAGGACCCCGTGGACTTCCGGCGGCTGGTCGCCCGGTTAGACCTCCGGGGGCGGGCCGCCGTCCGGGAAATGCCCCTCTGGGCGGTGAGCTTCCTGGTTACCCTGGCGGTTTTCGGCGCGTCCGTCGGAGCCGCCCTGCTTCGGGAGACGGTTTCGGTTTGCGGCCGTGCCGGGTTCGGGGTGGTTCTGTACGGGATCACGTTCCTGGCCTTTGCGGTCCGGGACCTGTCGATCCTGCTGTTTTGCAACCTGGGGGAAACCCGCCGGCGGGCTGATCTCGCGGCGGTGGTTTACCTGGGCATCCTTTACCTGCTCCTTCCGGGACTCCTGATGGCGGGTGACTTTGACGCGGCGGTCCCGGCTTTTTTGCCCCTTTGCGACGGCCGGATGGCTAACGGGGTCGTGCCGGTGCTGATCCAGGCGGCCGTTGCCGTCGGCGCGGTGATCGCCCGCTGGCGGTCTTTCCAGAGGCGGATGGCGGAGGGGCCGGCGTGAGGCGTGGTCGGTCGGATGACCCGGCCCTGGCGTCGGCGGTACGGATGTTGGCTCGCCGGGACCATGGCACGGCCGAACTGGCCCGGAAGCTGACGGGGCGGGGTTTTGACGACTCCGCCGTCTCGGCCGCCCTGGCCCGGTGCCGGGAGCTGGGGTATCTTGACGACGAGCGGGCCGGCCGGGTTCGCCTTCGGGCTCTCAAAGACCGGGCTTGCGGGGTTCGCCGGATGGTCGCGGACCTGACCGGCCGGGGCTTTGCTCAAGAGCTTGTGGACCGGCTCATTGACGAGGCGGTTGATGAGGCCGGCGAGCGGGACCGGGCTCGCCGGGCCCTGGCCGGTCGGAGGGCCGCGTTGCGCCGGGAGCCGGACCCCCGGCGGCGTCAAGCTCGGGCCTGGCGGTTTCTCCAGGGCCGGGGCTTCACCCCGGCGGTGATCGCCGATGTCCTGTCGGAGGCGGGTTGAGACGCACGATGGCCTTCAAGCGGACCGTCCTGGTCACGGGAGAAAACATCACCTGCCCTTTCTACGGGCCGGGGGACCGGATCGAGGTCTCCGGCCACCGGCTCCGGATGGAAGAGGGTCGGCCGGTCTGCATCCGGCTGGCCACCGAGATCGTCCGGCAGGAGGGCGGGGCGGACGGGGTGGTCTGCGGTTGCCCGTCGGGCTGGATGACGGCGGCGCCCCAGCCGGGTGGACGGCGGGGGGGCGAGGTCCCCCCGGAGCTGGACGCCATCCCCTTTTTCGAGGCCATCGACGGGGTGGACCCGGCGGAGCTGTTGCCCCTCATGCAGATCCGCCGTTACCGTCCCGGCGAAGTGGTGATCCGCCACGGGGAGCCCGGCCGGACCCTCTATGTGATCATCTCGGGGATTCTTGACGCCATTCATCCCGACGGGGTTCGGTTGGCGAGCCTGGGGTCCGGCGAGGTCTTCGGGGAGATGAGCCTCATCAGCGGGGAACCGACCGCCGCCACCGTCTATGTCCGGGAGCGGGCCGTCCTCTTCTGCCTCACCGGCGACTATTTCCGCCGGCTCCTGGAACGGCTCCCCCGGCTTCAGACCTTTATCATCCGCCTCCTGATCCGGCGGCTGGCCCAGTTGAACCACGAACGGATTCGGGACCTGAGCCGGACCATTATCGGCAGTGTGACCGAGGTCCCCCCAGCGGAGCTGGCCCAGCTCATCCACGCCGGGGCCAAGACCGGCCGGCTTCGGCTGGACCTGCCCGGCGGCGAGGCCGAACTGCGGTTCCGGGACGGGGAGCTGGTGGGGGCGAGGTACGGGCGGCTGATGGGAGAGCGGGCCTTCGGGACGATCCTCGGGGCCCGCCGAGGAGGGTTCCGGTTCCGTCCGGGGCTGACCCCCCAGGATCGTGCCGCCCAGCCGGTGGGCAACTTCATGAATCTTTTGATGCGGTCGCTGCGGCGGCTGGAGTCCGGCCGGTCCGCTACTTCTCCGGAAGGAGCCCCCCTCGCCCCGGACTCTCGGGAAGCCCCTCGGCGATAACCAGGTTCCGGCCCAACCGCTCCCCGGCCTCCATCACCTCCGGGTCCCGGTGCGCGGCCCCGTGGTTGATACGCCGGGTCCGGGGATGGATATGGGCCATGTAGGCGTCGAGGTCCGGGTCGGCCACGTGAACCGGAAGCAGAATACCGGCATCGGTCATCCGATGCCGGTCAGCCGCCAGCCGGTCGGCGAACCCCCGGATGATCCCCACGGCAAAGTCGGTCTTCCGGCGGACCCCCAGCCGTCGCCCCCGGTTGTAGTCCCGCCACCGGGCATCAATGAACCGGCTGACAAAATCGTGGACGTAGGCGGCCATCCGGACGTTCCGCCGGGTCCCGCTGATTTCCAGAATCCGCCCCATCTTCCCCTTCTCGAGCACGTAGATGGGAACCCAGATCCCCTGAACAAAGTAGTAGGTTATCAGGAGTTCGGCCAGGTGATAGGCTTCCCGGCGCCGACGGAGAGCGGGACGGCCCACGCATAAGGAGATGAACCGGCGGGGGGCGGACCGCTCGATGAGGTCGATGTTGTGGCGGGCGATGAGTTCGTGGGCTTTGGCCAGGGCCGCTTCGGCCTCGGGCCGGTTTTCACTCTCGGCGAGGGCCATGAGCTTTCGGACCCGGCGGAGGATGCGGTCCTCGGGAGCGGCCGCCGGGACCTTATCGAGGGTGGGATAGCGGCCGGTGGCCCGGGGGTTGATCCGGAGCAGGTCGCAGGCCCGGCGGAAGGCCGGGCCGTGAGGCGGCTCGCCGGCCGACCCCAGGATCTCGGCCACCTGATGGGCGGTTTCGTGGCGGAGAACATCCCGGACGGCGGCCCACGGATGATCGAGGACAAAGGACCGGCTCATGGCGATCTCACGCCGCTCGCCGGACCAGCTTCCCAAACGGCGGGTGGCGTCGGCCAGGCGGAACTGAGGCCGGGTGAGCCTCACCCGGAGATCGGCGGGAAGCCCGACCACGGCCAGCTCCCACTCACGGGCCAGCCCATGGAGTATCCGTCGCTCCAGGGACGCCTGGAGCGACGGGTCGGCGGTTGGATTACCGTTGGTCGTCAAGGAAACGGGTGGGTGGCTCGATCCGCTAGCGGATCATCGACTCCGGCCGGACCCCTTCATCGAGGATGATGATCTCGACCCGGCGGTTCTGCTGGCGGCCGGCCTCTACCGTGTTGTCGGCCACCGGATACTCCTCACCGTACCCCTTGGCGATGATCCGGGCGGCGGAGACCCCCCGGCCCACCAGAGCCCGCTTTACGGCCTCGGCCCGGCGCCGGGAAAGGCTCAGGTTGTATTCCGCGTTGCCGACGCTGTCGGTGTGACCCTCGATGAGGACCCCGCGATTGGGATGCTCCTTGAGAAAGTCGGCCAGGGTGACGATGCCCCGCCGGGCACCCGCCTTGAGTTCGGCTTTGCCGGTGTCAAAGAGGACATCGCCGAGGGTCATGAGCAGCCCCCGCTCCGTCTGCTGGGCGGACAGCTCGGACAACTCCAGGGACAGCCGCTTGGCCTCGGCCCTGGCCTGCTCGGCCTGTTGCCGGGCCGCCTCGGCTTCACGAGCCCGGGCCTCGGCCTCCCGGTGGAGTTTCTCGGCCCGCTCCTGAGCCAGCTCCACCTCACGGGCCCGGGCCTCGGCCTCGGCCTTCATCCGGAGCGCTTCATCCCGGGCCGCCTCGGCCTCCTGCTTTCGGCTTTCGAGGAGCATCGCCTGGTTTTCGCCGGTCAGGCTCTCCATCCGCTGCTCGGCCCGCTTGGCCTCAGCCGCCGCCACCGCGGTCTGAACCTTCCGCTCGGCGAGGTAGGCCAGGTGATTCTGATCTTCGGGGTCCTCGGCCGTTTCGGCCCGGTCCAGGGCCTTTCGGGCCTCATGGAGCTCCACCGGGGCGTTGGCGGCGATGCTCGGGTTGGCCTCGGCCTCCAGGTAGGCGTCCCGAGCCCGCTCGACGGCGACGTGGGTCTTCGGCCCGCCGCCGCATCCGACGGCCAGCAAAGCGATGGTCGCCAGGACGACAACCACCCGGCCAACAGGGAGAATCATCCCCGCCGGGGCGGGGGTGACTGAGGTGACTGAATAGATACGTTTCCTCATGACAATAACCTCTCCGTGGTTAGGTAATTAGGTTATGGGTTATGGGCTATCGCTATCGAAATCGCTATCGAAATCGAAATCGAAATCGAAATCGAAATCGAAATCGAAATCGAAATCGGGATCGGGATCGGGATCGAAATCGCTATCGAAATCGAAGGGTGAGACCTCCGAGGTTTTTTTGTTGGAAGACCTCCGGAGTCTCTTTGGAAACCTCGGAGGACTACCCATGCAGGGGATATGAGACCCCCGTCACCCTGGGCTTCGCCCAGGGCTGGTATGTTTGGCCCCTGCGGGGCTGGGCCGGCGCACGGCGGTTCAACTTAAAAAAAAATCTGCGAAATCTGCGGATAATAAAACGCGATGGCACAAGACACTCCCGGGAGAGACCTCCGAGGTCTCTTCATGCGAGGTCTCTTCACGCTTCGGTCAGGGCGTTCGTTCGATTTCCTCGTGCAGACTCCGGACACTTTTCTCTATATCCTCGGACAATCGTTTGGCTTTCTCGGCCCTGGCCCGGCTTTGGGCCAGCTCAGCATCGGCCAGAGCAGCCTCGGCCGCCCGGCGAGCCCGGTCGTAGTCATCCTCGTCCATGGCGGCTTTGGCCTCGGCGAGCTTCTCTTCCGCCAGCTTCAGGGGGAGGGGGGCGTAAGTCTCCGCCTGGCTGCTCCGGGCCCCCTGGATCACCATTTCAACCCGGGAAATAAGGTCCAGCGGGGCGGGACCGGTCGAGGCACAGGCCATGACAAACATAACGGCAAGGGCCGCAACGATCATGAAAGAACGGGAACGCATGGATGCCATCGGGTCTCCTCTTCTCATCTGGTTCTCATCTGGGGGTAATCGGAGAGACATCCGAGGTTTCCAATTTTTTAGAAACCTTCGGATGTCTCACCCTTCGATTAGGTAGTGCTTCGCCAATACCACGAGTCAACGTCGGTGTCAATGGATTTCCGCCCCGGATGGCGCCTGACGGGGGATTACGACGAGTCCGGCCCGTTGCCGCCCCGCCTGAGCCCGTCGAGGTAGGCGGCCCATTCGGTGGGCAGGAGATGCTGCTTCCGGGTGTTGCAGTCCTTGCAGGCGGGGACCACGTTGCCCCGGCTGCTCCGCCCCCCACGGGAGAGCGGGACGATATGGTCCATGGTCAGGTTCCGGGGCGGAGTGGGCCGGCCGCAGTAATGGCAGACCCCCTTGTCGCACCGGCGCTTCCACCATTGGGACCGGCGGAGCTCTCGAGCCTTTCGCTTCTCCCGGGCCAGAGCTTCCGGGTCCGGGCAGGAGTCAAACGGGTCCATCAGCCGGCCTCCGGCAGCCGCAACCCGAGCGAACGGAGCCACCGGGCGATCTCCCGGCGGAGTATCCGGTAGTAAGCTTCCGTCCCGCCAAGCCCCCGCCGGCCGAAAAAGTAGTTGATCTCCAGAAACAGTAGATCGGCCGTGGGGGGCTCGGGGATGATCAGGTCTAGGCCGGCCAGGTTGATCCCGGTGGCCGAGCAAAAGGCTTCGGCGGCAACCACGCCTCGCGCCTGGCCCGCCGGGTCCCCCGCCGAATCGATTTTCCCCCCCACGGCGACGGCGGTAATCCGGACGGCCGGGTCCGGCTGAGCCCGCCAATAGGAGATCAGGGTCCGGCCGATGACCGTCACCCGGAGAACCCGCCTGCCCTCGGGGTGGTGGCGCTGAATCAGAAAACCGCGCTGGCCGGTCCGCTCCCACGCCTCGGCCCGGCGGATCAGGCCGGTCATTCCGTCGGCATCATCGGCGAAAAAAACGGTTTCCCCCTCCCCGCCCCAGGGGAGCTTCATTACCACCGGAAACCCGAAGGGCGGCGCGGCCGGGTCGGGGTGGCGGCCCCGGTAGTTTCGGATGTCGGCAAAGATCGCGGTGTCCGGGTGGGGGGTGCCGGTCTTCCGGAACAGCCGGATCTGTCCGGCCTTGTCCGGGTAGGCAAACCGGGCATCATAGTCGGGAAACCGATGCCGCCGGCCCGCCTTTGCCATCCGGTGGAGGGCCGGGGAGCAGCCCTGGGGCAGGATCACCGCGTCGGCGGCCCGGATGGCCGCGTCGTCCTCAGCGTCGGCGGCCCGTCCGGCGCAGAGCCGGTTGACATCGCCCACGATAATCGGGTGAAACGAAAGGATCATTCGTAGCCAAACCGGGTCAGGGCCCGAGGGTCCCGGCGCCATTGTTTCTGAACCCGGACGAAGAGCTTCAGAAAAACCCGGGTTCCGGTCAGCCGCTCGATGTCCCGTCGGGCCGCTTTACCTATATTTTTAAGCCGCTCGCCGCCCCGGCCGATGACGATCCCCTTCTGGGAGTCGCGCTCGAGGTGGATGGTCGCCTCGATCCGCAACAGCCGGTCCCGATCCGACTCGTCAAAGGTGTCGATGGTGACCGCCGTCGCATAGGGGACTTCCTCACCGGTGAGGCGGAAAACCTTCTCCCGGATCATCTCGGCGGCAATGAACCGTTCCGGCTGGTCGGTAAGGGTGTCTTCGGGATAAAGCGGCGGCCCCTCGGGCAGCTCCGCCGTCACCGCCGTCATCAGGGATTCCACGCCGTCGCCCGTTTTCGCCGAGATGGGGACAATCGCCGAAAAGGGATGGACCGACCGCCACCGGTCGATGATCTCCAGAATGGCCGGCCGGCGGACCCGGTCGATCTTGTTGATGGCCAGAACGGTCGGGACCTCGTCTTCCCGGAGCCGGCCGAGAATCCCTTGCTCCGCCGAAGGCTCAGGCGATCCGGCGTCGATGAGCAGGATGACCCCGTCAACCCCTTCGAGGGCCGACAGAGCCGCCTCCATCATCCGCCGGTTGAGCGGGCCGGCGGCGCCGTGAATGCCGGGGGTGTCCAAAAGGACGAGCTGAGCATCGGCCCGGTGGACCACCCCGAGAATCCGGTTCCGGGTGGTCTGAGCTTTTCTGGAGGTGATGGCGATTTTTTCCCCGAGCAGCCGGTTGAGCAGCGTGGACTTGCCGACATTCGGCACCCCGGCGAGGGTCACGAGGCCGGCCCGAAAAGGCGCCCGGGTCACGCGATTCCCTCCGCCGCCTCGATAATGGCGGCCCAGAGGGCGTCCCGGCCCTGGCGGGTCTTGGCCGAAAAGACAAGGAGGTCGGACGGGGGCCAACCAAGGGATTCGGCAACCGCCGACCGCCGCCGACCCTGGCGGGCCCGGGAGAGCTTGTCCGCTTTGGTAAGGACCGGGATGAGGCGGTGCCGGTGGGCTGCCAGAAAAGCGATCAAGTCCCGCTCGCCTTCGCCGGGGTCCCGGCGGATGTCCATGATCAACACCACGCCCCGGAGAGTCGTTCGGGCGGAGAGGTAGTTCTCCACCATGGGCCCCCACTTCCGCTGCTCCGCCGCCGGAACCCTGGCATAACCGTATCCCGGCAAATCCACCAGGCCGATCCGGTCGTTGACGGTGAAGAAGTTGAGGAGCCGGGTCCGGCCCGGGGTCCGGCTCGTCCGGACAAGCCGCTTTCGGGCCACCAGGATGTTGATGAGGGAAGACTTTCCCACGTTGGACCGGCCGGCGAAAGCGATCTCCGGCAGCTCGGCCGGAGGGTAGTCGGCCGGCTGGACGGCGCTTTTAACGAACTGGGCGGATGTGACCTGCATGGGCGTGTTCAGACCGTCGGGGGGCGGTTCCGGAGGTAGCCCTCCAGACGGTCCATCCCCTCGGCAATGGCATCCATGGCGGTGGCGTAGGAAAACCGGAGATAGCCCTCGCCGTTCGGGCCGAAGTCGATCCCCGGCGTCACCCCGACGTGGGCCTTTTCCAGAATGTCGAAGGCGAGCCTGTACGAGTCGGTGGCGATGTGACGGGCGTTGGCAAAGACGTAAAACGCCCCGGTGGGCGGCACCGTGATCCCGAAGCCCAGCTCCCGGAGCCGCCGGATGATGAATTGCCGGCGCTCGTTATAGGTTTGCCGCATCCGGGCCACGTCATCGGCCGTCTCCTTCAGCGCGGCGATTCCGGCCGCCTGAACCGCCGAATTGGCCGAAATAAAGAAATTCTGCTGGATCTTCTGGATCGCCCGCATGTAGGGCTTGGGGGCGATCAAATACCCCAGGCGAAGGCCGGTCATGGCGTAGAGCTTGGAAAAGCCGTTGAAAACAAACGCGTCGTCGGCATACTCCAGAATGGAATGCGCCTGGCCCTCGTAAACCAGGCCATGGTAGATCTCATCGGAAATCACGGGGACGGGAAGGTCGGCGATGGCCCGCATCCGTTCGCCGGACAAAATATTGCCCGTCGGGTTCGACGGGGAGTTGATAAAGACCGCCCGGGTCCGTTCGGTGATCTTTTCCGCGATGGCCCGGGACCGGAGCTGAAACCCGTCCTCTTCGTAGATGGGCACCGTGACCGGCACTCCGCCCGTGAATTTGATGAAGTTGGGGTAGCAGGCGTAATACGGGTCCGATATGATCACCTCGTCGCCGGGGTCGAGCAGGATCGCAAAGAGGGCGAACATGGCCGGTGAAGTTCCCGATGTGACCGCCACCCGGTCCGGGGAGACCGTCACGCCGTAGGTCAGTTGATAATGGTCGCAAATGGCCTCCCGCAACTCGATGGCCCCGAGGCTGTGGGTGTAGTGAGTCTCTCCATCGCCGAGGGCCCGGCAAGCCGCCTGCTTTACCGCCGCCGGCGTGTCAAAGTCGGGCTCACCAACCTCCAGATGGATGATGCCGATCCCCTCACGCTCCATCTCCTTGGCCCGTTCGAGAACGTCCATGACGATAAAGGAGGTGATCTCGTCCAGCCGCTTTGCGATCCGTGTCATCTGGTTCCTGGTTCCTGGTTCAAGGTTGAAATGTGTTTCGGCGAAGGCCGGCCAACCGGGGCTGCGCCCTCATCGTTATACACAAGCCCCCGCCTGGGAATAAATTCCCAGGCTAACGCTTATAAAACCGGCTGAAGCCGGTTCCGAATAATCGGCTCAATCGGCTGCCCCCCAATCACGCTTCCAGCGTGACTTTCAGCATGGTATTGAGCCGGTTTCGCGGCTTTTGCCTCGGAGTCCCAGACTTTCTCAACGCGCTTTAGCGCGTTTTGTGGAGTCAGCCTGGGATTTTAATCCCAGGCGACGCTGGCCCGCACCGGCGCGCGACACTCGTAGGGGCGGCCCCCCCGTGGCCGCCCTGTTATGCTTGGGCAACCACGGGGGGTTGCCCCTACTCAGTCCTCATCACTACAATTAACTCCCCACCACTTTATTAAGCGGATATTCGATGATCCCCTCGGCGCCGTGCTTCAGGAGATCCGGGATCAGGTCCCGGACCACGCCGACGCCGACGACGATTTCCACCGAAAACCAGGTGGACTGATAGAGCGGCGCCACCGTCGGGGCGTTGAGGCTGGGGAGCATCCCCACCACCTGCTCGAGGCGGTCCCGGGGGACGTTCATCTTCAGGCCCACCATCTGTTCCCCCAGGAGGGCCCCTTTGAGCAGGAGAGCGATCTGCTCGATCTTCTCCCGCTTGGCCGGGTCGGTCCAGGCGGTGTGATTGACGATAAGCTGGGTGTTGGTCTGCATCAGCTCGTGGATAATCCGGAGCCCATGGGCCCGGATGGTGCTCTCCGTCTCGGTGACCTCCACGATGGCGTCGGCCAGACCTGAAACCACCTTGGCCTCGGTGGCTCCCCAGGAAAACTCCACCTTAACGTCGATCCCCCGCTCGGCAAAGTACCGCTCGGTAAAGGCGACCATCTCGGTGGCGATCTTTTTCCCCTGGAGGTCCTCCAGACGCTGAATCGATGAGCCATACGGGACCGCCAGGACCCAGCGGGCCGGCCGGGAGCTGACCTTGGAGTAAACCAGGTCGGATACCACGTGGACGTCCGAAGCGTTTTCAGCGATCCAGTCCCGGCCGGTGAGGCCGGCGTCGAGGGTCCCGCTCTCCACGTATCTGGACATCTCCTGAGCCCGGCAGATGGCGCACTCGATGGTCCGGTCGTTGATTTCCGGGAAGTAGCTCCGGCCGTTGACGTTGATCTTCCAGCCGGAACGCTTGAACAGGGCGATGGTGGCGTTCTGGAGGCTACCCTTGGGGATGCCGAGCTTCAGGGGTAATGTCATTTGCCGTAAACCTCCTCGGGATCGAAAACCGGCTCGCCGATGACCGTGGCGGTGCCGTCCGGGGCGATCCGCTTGTAAAAGCAGCTCCGGTGGCCGGTATGACAGGCGGCCCCGCCCACCTGCTCCACCCGGAGCAAAATGGTGTCGTCGTCACAGTCCAGGCGGACCTCCCGGACCTTCTGGATGTTGCCGGAAGTCTTGCCCTTGACCCAGAGGGTCCGCCGGGATCGGCTGAAATAGGTCGCCTCGCCGGTGGCCAGGGTCGCATCCCAGGCCGCCGGGTTCATGTAGGCGAGCATGAGGACCTCGCCGGTGTCGTGGTCCTGGGTAATGGTGGGAATCAGGCCGCCCATTTTGTCGAAATCGGGTTTCATACGCTCCATTCGATGATTATCATGGTTGACATCACAAAAAACATTTTTGATACCCCTCCGTCGA
>CAZWGY010000020.1:0-6262 GCA_964633575.1 uncultured Desulfobacteraceae bacterium | reverse complement strand
GTTGTTTTCAGATACAAAAGAAATGTCTCTCTTCTTTCCACCCCTTATTTTGGAGGTTAAAATGGCCCAACTGGAGAAAATTGGCGAAGAACATAAGCTCTATTATGGCGATGCACTCGGCAGCTTCGAGGACCTCATTGCGGAATTGTCCGAATCTGATGTTGCCGCGGGATCTTTGGGAGACGCTGAAATATTCATTCAGCAGAGAGGCAAGGAGGTCATGCGCAAGCTGTTAGAGGGATATCTGAATGAACGCGGTGCCAGGCCATTTACATCGTCAGAAAAAAACTCAAACGATAGTGAGCGCGAACGGTGACGCCCGCTCCCACCGTCCGCCGGACTGTCGTCGTCAGAGTCTGGCCCTTATGATGATCATGGCCGGGATTGAAATTCAGCTCGGCGATTTCCTTGACAACGGTTTGGCGGATGAAAAGGGTATCCCTATTGAAACCGATCAACGGTTGGCATTATGGCGGAACATAAGAAGAAAGGACAGTGTCGATGATCCTGGACAAGTGGAAAAGAATCGCGTTTACCCTCGTGGCGGCATTGAGCTTCGCCGCCGTCGCCCTCGCGGAAGCGGATGAATATCCGGACCGGACGCTCGTGACGGACAGCGGCGATGCCATTTACATCGTCATGAACGGCAAGGCCCGCTGGATTCCAAGCCCGACCATCTTCGAGACCCTGGGGCTGGACTGGAACGCCGTGAGAACCATCCCCGACGCCGATCTGGCGAAACTCGAAAAAGCACCCCTGATGGTTTCGGGGAGCGGCGATGCGATATATAAAATCGACCAGGGCACCCGGCACCGGCTCCGGAGCGACTCGGTCCTCGAAGAGATGGGACTGGAAATGGATGGGGTTTTCCACCTGTCCGATGACCGGCTGGAGCAAATCCCCGAAGGCGCCCCGATTCCATGACCACCGGCTCCGGGGCCGTCGCGGGTCAAAACCAGTCCTTTCGCTTGAAATAGATCAGCATGGCCCCGGCCACCGCCACCATCACCCCCCAGATGCCGAAATAGCCCCAGCGCCAACCGAGCTCCGGCATGTACTGGAAATTCATCCCGTAAATCCCCGCCAGAAAGGTCAGCGGGATAAAGATCGTGGCGATCATGGTCAGAACCTTCATCACCTCGTTCATCCGGTTGCTCATGGTCGAGAGGTGAAGGTCGAGCATCCCGGAGAGGATATCCCGGCACGACTCGATGCCGTCGATGACCCCGATGGCGTGGTCATGGACATCCCCCAGGTAGATGACCGTCGATTCCTGGACCAGTGGCGGCCCTTCTTTTTTCAGGGCGTTGACAATCTCCCGGATCGGCCAGACCCGGCGGCGGAACAGAAGCATTTGCCGCTTCATCCCGTGGATGCTCTCCAGGACGTCGGCCGGCGGGTCGCTGGAGAGAACGGCGTCCTCCAGGTCCTCGACCCGCTCCGCCAGGGTCTCCATGACCTCAACGTAGCGGTCAACGAGGGCATCGATAAGGGCGTAGGCGAGGTAGTCGCCGCCTGAGCTCCGGATTCGGCCCCGTCCCCGGCGGATCCGCTCCCTCACGGCTTCAAAAACGTCTCCGGGGATTTCCTGGAAGGTGATCAACAGCCCTTCCCCGAGGATCATGCTGATCTGCTCGGCCCGGAGTTCCTGGGTCCGGGGGTTGATGTCGATCATCTTGACGACCATGAAGAGATAGGTCTCGTAGTCCTCGATTTTGGATCGCTGGCCCGTGTTCAGGACGTCCTCCAGGGTGAGCGGGTGAATCCCGAACCGCTTTCCGAGGGATTCGATCACCGGGACCTCGTGGATACCATCGACGTTGATCCAGACGACTCCGGCTCCGGCGCCCGGCTCGGGGATGTCGGTGACATCCACCCCCTCGCGATCCTCGCAGCCGTCCGGGCCGTACTCGATGACGGTGATCCGGGACCGCTCGGTCTTTCGCTCCCCGACGTGGATCAGGGTTCCCGGCGGCAGCCCGGGCGGCTTTTGGGGGCGTGGGTCATCCATGGCCCGTTTCCCCGTTGCTCATCTCAACCATCCGCCGTCCTCCATCCGTTCGCGGGTTTCGATGCAATTGGCGCTGCTTTCATCGATCTGCTTGAGGCCCTCCATCAGAAGCCACATGAAGTCGCCCAGGGACTCGGCCGATTCGTAGATGGCGTCCAGCACCGGCACGAACTTGAATCGCCCTTCGGTGGCCTTCAGTATCTCGTAGAAGGCGGGCTTGCCGGTCAGCTCGTCGTAGATGGCACCCACCACCGCGCCGTCCCGAAAGTAAACGGAGGCGGTGCCCCGGCTGAGGAGCAGGTTGAGCTCGCCGGTCTTCTGGTTGAAGTTGAGGGTCTGCACGAGCTCGGCCGGGGCCATCTCGGATATCTTGCCCACCATCCCCGAGGCAAGCTCTTCGGATCGCATGTCGTGGACTTCGTTGAGCCGCTGGGCCATCAGACGGGTGAAAAACATTTGAAGCGGAGGGAAGCGGTTCAGGAGGCGACGGAAGTCATTGCCCCGGAGGAAGAGGAGATTGGCCGTCTTGACGGCCTTGATGGTCGCCCCGGCCGGCTTGCCGAGGAGCAGGCTCATCTCCCCGAACACGTCCCCTTTGCTCATCACCGCGATCCGGAACCCCCCCTCACCGACCACCTTCACCTGGCCCGAGACGATGATGTAAAGGTTCTTTCCCGGCTCGCCCTTCCGGATGACGACCTCATCGGCGGAGAGCCGCTGAACCCCGAGGAGGGCCACCACGTGAGCGATTTCCGATTCCTGAAGCGATTCGAAAATGGGGAAGCTGCTCAGCCTCCGGACCAGCTCGGCCAGCTCCCGTTGGGGCATCGGCCTGGGCGGGGTGAGCTCCTGGGATGCCTGCCAGACCAGTCGAATCCGGCCGGTGCATCCGCTGCAACTGATGGTCTGGCGCTGGAAATCGCCATCGGTTCGTTTCCGGAGCGCCGTCAGGACGTCTTCCACCAGAATGGCGCAGGCGGCCTTGTCCGGCGGCGGGGTCAGGGACGGGCCGGACAGGAGGAGGCGGTCCGCGGTGGAGTAAGCCGGGCACCGGTCGGCCGTGATCACCGTCAGGCCGGTGTCGGGAAACCGGTTTTTGCCGTTCTCGTCCAGGAACAGGTGCCGGGCCGAGGTCCGGGGGGCGGAGGAACTGTCGGTCCGAGGGAGTCGGCACCCGCCGACCTGGCTTTCTTCGAACAGCGCGACCAGTGCATCGCCGAGCTCCGTTGAGGTCGAAAGGCGGGCGAGGAGCGCCGGGGGCAGTTGGCCGGCGGATCGGCAGAGGGTCTGAAGACCGATCACGGGGGGGATTTCCCCTCGAAGCCTGTCGAGCCCCCGAACCTTGCGGAGGTCAACGGCCTCGATCACCGCCCCGCCCAAATTGGCGCCGGTCAGGTCGGCGTTGCCCAGGTCGGCGCCGCTCAGGTCCGCCGAACAGAGTCGAGCATCCCGGAGGACCGCGTCGCTCAGCTCGGCTTCGACCATGATCGCCCGGCTCAGGTCAGCGCCGGCCAGCTTCGTCCCCCAGCAGTTGGCCCTGGCCAGCTTCGCCCGGACCAGGGTAGCGCCGGTGAGGTCCGCTTCGGTGAGGTTTGCCCCCCTGAGGTCCGCCCCCGTGAGGTTCGCCCCGGACAGGTCCGCGAAGCAGAGCTCCGCCCCCGAGAGATTCGCTCCCTTGAGGACCGCGTTTTTCAGAACGGCTTCCCAGAGGTTGGTGTCGGAAAGGTCCACCCCGCCAAGATTGGCATAGGCGAGGTTGACATTGGCCAGGTCGGGACGCACCTCCGGGGCCTGCCGGCGCCACTGTCTCCAGGCGTCGGGTCCCTTTCGAATCAAGTCCTGTGCTTCCTTGCCGGCCATCTCGATGTCCCTCCCGTTTCGGTGGATGACGCTACCATAAGTCCGGCGGTTTGTCGAATAAAACGGCCCGCCCAAGGGGTCCTGGACCCGTTCCGGCCGATTGAAAAAGCCGCCCCGATCATGTATACTGCTTCCATGATTAAACCATCGTCCAATCCGGGCCATCCGGAAACCGCGGATGGCCCCGCCGGGATCGAGCCGGCCGAGGCCGACGGCGACATCTCCGGGGCGCTGGCCCGGTGCCGGGCGGCTCTGGCCGATGCCCGGCGGAGCGAAACGATCTACCGGCGAATCGTGGACAATGCCTCCGAGGCGATCCTCGTGGCCCAGGACGGACGGATCCGGTTCGCCAATCCCCGGGCCGGGGACCTGATCGGCTCCCCCCTCGACAACCAGCCATTTGCCGACCACATCCATCCCGATGACCGGGAAACGGTCATCGACCGGCACCGCCGCCGGCTCGAGGGAACCGACTGCCCCGCCGTCTATACCTTCCGGCTGCTCCCCGACGGCGGCCGGACCCGCTGGGTCGAGATCCACACGGTGGTCATCGAGTGGGAAAACCGGCCGGCCACCCTCAACTTCATCACCGACGTCTCCGGCCGGGTGCGGGCCGAATCGGAGCTCAAACGGTACCGCCACCACTTAGAAGAGCTGGTTGACCGGCGAACCGCCGAGCTGACGGCGGCCAACGAACAACTCAGCCGGGAAATCGCCGAACGGCGGGAGACCCAGGCCGCGTTGCTGGACAGCGAGAAGAAATACCGGAACATCTTGAAAAACATCGAAGAGGGCTACTTCGAGGTGGACCTGTCCGGAAACATGACCTTTTTCAACCGGTCCATGTGTACCATCGCCGGGATCTCGGCCTCGGAGCTGATGGGAATGAATCACCGGAGCTACACCACTCCGGAGACGGCCCGCCGGATGCGTGAGGTCTTCGGGCAGGTCTATCGGACCGGGAATCCGGTCCGGATGGAGGACTACGAGATCATCCGGAAAGACGGCACCCGGCGGATTCTGGAGATGTCAACGTCTTTGATCCGGGATCGGGACGGGACCCCCATCGGCTTCCGGGGGATCGCCCGGGATGTCACCGAGCGAAAACGGGCCGAGGCCGAACTGGCCTACCTGGCCTATCATGACGCCCTGACCGGGCTTTTGAACCGGAAGGCATTTATGGAACGGCTGGAGGAATCCATCCGGTACGCCCGGCGCTACGGGCTCAGCCGGGCCATTCTCTTCATCGACCTCGACCGGTTCAAGCAGGTCAACGACACCTTCGGCCACGACGTCGGAGACCAGTTGCTCCAGGAAGTGGCATCCCGGCTGCGAGTCACCCTCCGGGACACCGACACCCTCTTCCGGCTCGGCGGCGATGAGCTGACGGTCCTGCTCAACAACCCGGACAGCCCCTGCCCCGAGACGGTGGCCGACCACATTATCGACGCCCTCTCCCGACCCTACGTGCTCGGGTCGAAGACGATCGACTTCATCTCCCCGAGCATCGGGATCAGCGTCTTTCCCAAGGACGGCGAAGACGTCCAGACCCTGATCAAAAACGCCGACACCGCCATGTACCGGGCCAAAGCCCGCCGGGGCTGTCGGGTGGCCTATCAACCGGGTATGGTGAAACGGTATTGATGTCGGCTTGTTAATGGGTGATGGGTGATGGGTGATGGGTGATGGGTGATGGGTGATGGGTGATGGGTGATTGGTGATTGGTGATGGGTGATAGGTGATAGGTGATAGGTGATAGGTGATAGGTGATGGGTGATTGGTGATTGGTGATGGGTGATAGGTGATGGGTGATTGGTGATTGGTGATGGGTGATTGCGGATTTCCAAAATCTAAAATCCAAATGGTGATTGGTGATTTTCTCTCGTAATTGGTTTGAATCGGTAAGCCCTCGATTATTTATCTAAAATCATAAATCTAAAATTTCTGAATTGGATGGTGCGATCAGGTATAAGGCTCCTTTATTAACATTGGACCGAAAGCTCATGGCATCCGCCCAGAATCTCAAATTCGAAACCCTGGAGATATAAAATGCAAGTTTATACATATTCAGAAGCTCGGCAAAAACTGGCCATGATTCTTGACCAGGCGGAAAAATCGGGAAAGGTGATAATCCGAAGAAAAGACGGCAGGACCTTCGCATTGGTTCCGGAAAAAATCGCTTCTTCTCCCCTGGATGTCCCTTCTATTAAAGCAAACATTACCACCCAAGAAATAGTGGATAATATTCGAGAAGGAAGGGAAAGGTAGAACCTCGGAGGTCTCACCATAGTGGTTGCCCCTAACGGGCGGACACGCAGGTCCGCCCCTACAAAATTCGGGCGGGACGCCCGCGCTCCCAGGGCGGCCGCAAGGTCCGCCCCTACAAAATTC
>CAZWGY010000019.1:0-22071 GCA_964633575.1 uncultured Desulfobacteraceae bacterium | reverse complement strand
GCGGGGCCTTGAACATCATTTCGGCCACACGGCGTCCGGACCTAACCCCCCTGGCTCCCCTTTCCTAAAAGGAAGGGGGGAATGGCTTGAAGACCTCCGAGGTTTCCAAATTTTTGGAAACCTCGGAGGTCTAAACTCCCCCTCTCCTTTAGGGGAGGGGGCCGGGGGGGAGGGGTTGAGCGAGCCGGGCGAGACGAATGGCCCAAACGATGATTATGGACGACGGCGGTTACGATGAAATCGAACGGGATACGGGGTATGATCAGAGCACGGATCGGATGGATGGGGGGGCTTATTGCCCTGATGGGATTGCTGGCGGTAACGGTTGATGCTCAGGATGCGGGAACACGGGGTAATGATCGGGAGATTTATCCGGTGATCTTCGAGGCCAGAAAGCGGGCGGTTTTATCGGCTGAACGAGCCGGTGTAATGGCCCGGCTTAACTACGATGTGGGAAAATCGGTGAATCGTGGAGAGGTGATTGCCCAGGTGGATACCGGTGATCTGGCATTGCGGAAAAAGCGGGGGGAACTGTCGCTCCAACATCTCAACGTCAAGATGGAAAACCTCTCCCGGCTCAGCAAGCGGGGGCTGGCCACCAACGAGGAGGTGGCCGAGGCCCGGATGGAGCGCGACGTGGTCCGGACCGATATTGATATCGTCAAGCGGGAGATCGCAAACTCGTATATCCGGGCACCGTATAATTGTGTGATCATCCGGCGGCATGTCCAGCCCCATGAATGGGTGACCGCCGGAGAGCCGGTGGTGGATGTTCTGGACCCGACCTCCCTGCGGGCCGTGGCCAACATCCCATCCCGGCTGGCGGTCCAGCTTCAAAACGGGGATGCCCACCGGTTTTACGTCCATGATCTGGACAGCGAGGTGACCGGAACCGTCGAGGCGGTGGTTCCCGAGGTTGATGAGCTGAGCAACACCGCACAGGTGGTCTGGGAGCTCCAGAAGCCGCCGGCGGATTTGTTGTCGGGGATGAAGGGGGAGGTCCGCATTGTCCCGTAATCCGGGGACGGCTTCCGCCCCTTCGGGGGATCAGGCCCCCGCCGGAGGCGGGAATCCCGGCGGCCCGCCCGCTCCGGCGAATCGGCCTGGGCGGGACATGGTCCTGGCCCGGTTTCTCCGGGTCTGCGAGGCGGTGCTGTCGGCTCCGATCCCCAGCGAGGCGGCGGCCCTCACCGTAAACCGGATTGCCGAGATCGTCCGGGTGGACCGGGCGGTCCTCGTGGCCCTGTCCGGACGACATGCCATTCGGGCGGTGACCGGCGGTGGGGCCGCGGCCCAGGACAGCGCCTTTGCCGATGCGGTGGAGACGGTGAGACGAAACTACCGGGACCGGCATGATCCGATCGTGGTTCCACCAGCCCAACGGACCTCGGACAGCCTCCAGAGCGTCCAAAGCGCCATGGGGGGGACGGGAATCCTCTGGCTGCCCCTCTGGCTAGACCGGGAGAATCAGGTCCCCCCGAGCTATGCCCTCTGGCTGGAGCGGTGGCGGGGGGTGCCGTGGGAGCGGGCCGACGTGGAGCTGCTCCAGCATGTGGCGCTGTTCCTCGGCCATGGCCTGGCCCGTCCGAGGACCCAGGCGGTTCGGTCCCGGAAGCGTCTGGTCCGGTCCGTCGGCATCCTGGCGTTGGCCCTGGTTCTGGCGCTGCCGGTCAAATCCAGCGTGACCGCCCCGGCCCGGGTCGTTGCCGACCGGCCCCATCACATTTTCGCCCCCATGGACGGTATTCTGAAGGAGTTGCTGGTCCAGCCCGGCCAGGAGGTGACGCCGGGGACGGTGTTGTTCCGCTATGACGCCCGGGTTCTGGACAAGCGGCTGGATGAGGCCCATCGGAATGTCGCCGTGGCTCGGGCCAAGCTGGTCCGGCTTGAAGGGGCGGCGCATCGGGACCGGGAGGCCCGCGCCGAACTCCCGGTCCAGCAACTGGAGGTGGAACGGGCCGAGGCCGACGTGCGTTTCTACCGGCGGCAGCAGGAGCGGGCCGAGGTCCGGACCCAGAAAACGGGGGTGATCGTCCTTGATGACCCGGACGCTCTAATCGGTTCCGCCCTCCAGACCGGACAGGCCGTGCTCAGCGTGGCCGATCCAGATCGGACCAAGGTCCGGATCATGGTGCCCACTTCCGATGTGGGATTCATGGAGGACAACGCCCGGGTTGACGTCCGACTGGACAGTGACCCATTCCGGCGCCTGCCGTCGATCCTGACCCGGGTGGGGTTTGCGGTTCAGATTTCCGATAAGGGGATCGCGTCGGTCCCGGCTGAAGCGGTCTGGACCGGGGAGCGGCCCGATGTCCGTCCGGGGCAGAAGGGCACCGCCAAGGTTTACGGGGAAGCCACCCTCCTGGGAATGCAGATCTTCCGGAAACCGATCATCGCCATCCGGTCTTTTCTGGGCTTATAAGATGCTGTTGGTAAATGATAATAGAAGTCATGGCGGCGTTAAACCTAGCCCCCCTTCCCTGAAGGGAAGGGGGGAATGATTGCGCCATGATTTCAGGCATATCAGGCAATTGATGTCACCCCCTCTCCTTTAGGGGAGGGGGCCGGGGGGAGGGGTTAGCGAGGCTTAGCGAATTGCCCAACAGTATCTTATAACCCCGCCCGGGCCGGGGATGGCTTACAGATCCAGGGTGATGCGGTATTTCTTGAGAAAGGCGGCGGGGTTGTAAGACAGTTTCGCTTTCCGCAGACCGGGATCATCCAGGTCCTGCTCCCGGTTGACCCACTGAATACGGTCGTCGGTCTGATGAGCCAGAAACATCTGGTTGATGGCCTGATAAACCCCCTTGTATTCGGGATTGCCCTTTTCAAAGTGAATCACGAGGGTGTCGGCCGTCAGGTGCTCGGCCACGGTGTAGGCGACCATCCGTCCATTAACCCGGATTCCCCCTCCGACCAGCCCGATCAGCTCAGACCAGGCCCCGAAGACCCGCTCGATGGCCCGGTTTTCAGCGGCGAGAATCCGCTTCGATTCGCAGTCCCGCCATTCACACCATTCCATCTGGAGCTTTGCGGCTTCGTCGATGATTGACGGGGTCAGGTGGACGTATTCGGCCTCATGGGTTTTCAGGAACTGGTTGAGGAGGTTTTTCTTTTTGTGGAATCGGTTCCCCCGCAACGCGATGAGATCAGCGGCTTCGTAGAGGTAGTCCCAGTCGCCCCGGGTTTCGGTGATCCGGATCGATTCGGGAAAGGCGGCTTCCCACCGGCGGACCAGATCCTCGGGAACCCGTGAAAAGGAGAGCCTCGAGCTGTTCAGCGGGGCCAGGGCCGCCGGCCAGTCGATCTCCGACCAGTCTCCGACCGGCGCCCAGAGGCTGGGCTGAGGCCATTGCTGGCGGATGAAGACGAGGGTGTCGGTCCATGCCCACTCGAGGCCGTATTCGGGTCCCCAGCCCCACAAGTTGACAAAGCTGTAGTCAGACGGATGCTGACCGCCGCGGGAGAGCCGATTCAGATATCGGCTCTCGTCTTTCAGACGGATGGGATGAAAGTCATAGGGCATATAAAAGGTCCTTTCAGGTCGGCATGGCGGGCGATCCGCCCGGCCCGCCGACGGGAAAATCGCGTTGGGAATCCAGGGGGCCGTGAGGCCGGTGGCCCCGCCGGGTTCGGCAATGCCTCGCGGCTTGACAAACGGTAATGTTATCAGTAGGAATATCGAGCTTGAAGTTGGCGCTCCAACCCACGACCCGCAACGGAGACAGACAATACCATGGGTAATGACTATCCTGAATCGTTAAAGGGGCAATTTCTGATTTCGATGCCCGGCATGGCGGACCCCAACTTCGCTTTCACCGTGACCTACATCTGCGAGCACACCGCGGACGGGGCCATCGGGCTGGTGATCAACCGGGTCCACGATGCCGTCTCCTGCAAGGAGATCTTCGAGGAGCTGGACATCGAATATACCCCTGCCGCCGGCCGAATGCCGGTGCATATCGGCGGTCCGGTACACTTAAACGAGCTCTTCATTCTCCATGGCCCGCCGTTCAATTGGGAAGGGAGTATGATGATCGATGCCGATCTGGCCATGAGCAACACCCCGGATATCCTGGCGGCCATTGCCGAAGAACGGGGTCCCGAGCCGGCGTTGGTGGTTATCGGCTGTGCCGGATGGGGGCCGCTCCAACTGGAATCGGAGATCAGGGACAACGCCTGGATTTCGGGTCCCCTGAGCCCGGAGATCATCTTCGAGGTGGCCCTGGATGCTCGCTGGGAGACGGCATTGCGTTGGCTCGGCATCAATCCCGCCCTTTTATCGGACACCGCCGGCCACGCCTGACCCGAAAGCCGGCATCCCCGGCCTTTTGAACCGGTTGGCTATTTGTCGGTTTTCGGCTTCGCCCGGGGAGGGAGCTTCCGTTTCTTCCGGCAGGTCCGGTCCTTCCGGACCAGGGCGCATACCTTCGGATTGTAGTATTCCTTGCAGTTCGATGGGTTGGACAGAGGGCAATCGGGTTGGGTGGATGACATGACTCCTTCAGACCTTGTGGATAGAATAACATTACAGGTTCACTGACAAATTGACGGGATTATATCATAATCGGGGGACCTTTCACAAGGAGTGGCCACGGAAATTATAATAAATTGAATATATTGAAAAAATGGGTCGAACATGGCGCCGGAGCGTGAACAGGTGGAGATGATCCGGGAGGCCGGCGAGGAGCTGGCCGATCTGATCCGCGAGGTCCGGACCCTCCCCGGCATGGCGGAGTTGTCTGGTGACTGGGAGCGGCAAAGGGCGGACCTCGAGGTCCAATTGACATCGGAACGGGTCCGCGTGGCCGTGGTCGGCCCCATTAAATCGGGAAAAAGCACCTTCATCAATGCCCTGCTGGGAGACGATTACCTCAAGCGCGGCGCCGGGGTGGTGACGTCCATTGTCACCCGGATTCGACGGGGCGATGAGTTGTCGGCCCGGCTGACCCTCAAGTCCTGGGAGGAGATCAACGAATCGGTGGAAGGGGCCATGGCCCTGTTTCCACCAGGTGGCTGGCAGCCGTCGGGAGGGGTCGCCGACCTCCGGCGGGAGGCGGATCGACGGGCCATCGGCGAGGCCCTGGCTGGACTTGGGGCGGACCGGCATATCGAACAGAATGCCCGAAATCCCCACAGTGCCCTGTTGACCTCGCTGTTAAACGGATATGCCGGCATGGGAGACCGGGTGGGCGAATCAGCCGAAACCCTGAGCTTTTCCAAAGACCGGTTTTGGGAACATCAAAGCTACATCGGAGACGATGATCTCGCCGTTTACCTGAGAGATGTCCGCCTGACCATCGATGCTCAGATGGTGCCGGCGCATGTCGAGATCGCCGACTGCCAGGGCAGCGACTCGCCCAACCCCCTCCATCTGGCCATGATCCAGCAATACCTGCTCCGGACCCACCTCATTGTTTACGTTATCAGCAGCCGGACGGGCCTTCGGGGGGCGGACATCCGGTTTCTGTCCACCATCCGGAAGATGGGGATGATCGATTCCGCTCTTTTCGTGGTCAACTTTGATTTCGGTGAGCACGAAACGGTGGACGATTTAGATCGGTTGGTGGACAAGGTCCGTGAGGAGCTTTCCCTGATCGCCCCCGACCCGAGGATTTACGTAATTTCGGCGCTGCGGCATCTTTTCCGGGAGCTTGCCCAACGGGATGCGCTGCCGGACAAAGACCGCCGCCGGTTGGATCTGTGGGAGGCGGAGCCGACGCTTCGGGATCGGTCGGACCATGAATATCAGCGCTTTTCCGAAGATTTCCGGCGGATCATCACTCGGGAGGCCGATCAACTGATCTATGCTCAGCCCCGGCGCCGGATGGTGACGGCGGTCGAGGGGATTTCTCATCGCCTGGCCATCCAGCGGGAGCTGTTGAGCCGGGACGCCGGCGGGGCGGCGAAGATAGCCCAGCGGATCGAGGCCCACCAGCAGCGGATGGCCGGAATCCGAAAGATGATTCGGACCACCATCGACGGCGCGGCGGAGCGGATCAAGGGGGAGCTGCGGACCGAGGTCGATGGGTTTCTAGACTCCCGCGGCGGGCTGGGCCGGCGGATCTTTTCGGCCATCCGGGAGTACCCGGTCGCCTGGTCCACTCACGGGGACATCATCGACCCGGTCCGGTTCTCCCGGCGTCTTTACGGCATCTATCAGGAAGTCAGCGAGGCGGTGGATCGGTACACGGCGGAAACGGTCGTACCCGAAGTTCTCAGCTTTATCCGGGATGCTGAAAACCGGATTGCCGACCACTTCGAGTCGGTGACCGCGCCTTACGACGTGATGCTCCGGGAAGCATTCGAGGAGTACAATCAAACGGTGGCGGCCTACGGGATTCCACCGGTCGCCGGGCAGGCGTCGCCCATCGGGGCCCCGAACCTGGTCGCCATCCGGTCGTCGGGCGGGATCTACCCGCCGACGTTGCGGCCGGCCATCCGATACAGCGCCCGGGTCAGAACCGAGGCGGTGATGCGATTCGGGTGGTATTCGGCGTTAAGCCTGGTCAAGCGGATATTGCGGCTCCCCTTTCGGGGAGAGGCGGACGGTTCCGTCGCGGCCCTCCGGAAGGGGGTTGAGCGGATCAAGGCTGAGATGGTTGACGCCATGGCCTTTGGGCTCAAGGATTACCGGGAGAATCTGAAATATCAGTATATCCTGAAGCTGGTTGACCTGGCTGGCGACCATATTTGCCGGGCCGTGTCCGACCGCTTCGGGGCTCATGTGGCGGATATGGGCGCCATCGCCGAGCTTCTCCAGGAGCGCCGGACCGATCGGGCGGCCATTCGGGAGCAACTCGACACCCTGATGGATCGGGCCGCCGCGCTCGGCCGTCGCCTCGACGCCATGGCCGGGGCGACGGCCGGGGAATCAGAGCGCCCGGCGGGGGGCTCCGGCGGCGAGGCTAAGGGGCGGCGGGGTAATTGATCTCCTGAAGGGTCTCCCGGATGGCGGACTCGTCCGCCGGCGATTCCCAGGTGACCGTCACGGTTTTGCCGTCGGCATCGCCGTTGACCGCCGACACGCCGTCAAGCTCCCCCAGCTCGTTTTGTATGGTCATGACACAGTGACCGCAGGTGATGTTTGGTATCGAAAAGGTTTTCTCGGACATGGTACGCTCCTTCCGTTCGAGTTCATCTTTAGCCAATGCTAATCCCTCTTCTGGAGCTTGTCCAGATTGTCCTGGGCGATCTCCAGGGTCGGGTCGATGGTCAGGGCCATCAGGTAGTATTCAATGGCCTTGTCCCGGTCGCCCAGCTCACGGTAGTTGGTGGCGATGTTGGCGTAATCGATGGCCGAGCCCGGATCGATCCGGACGGCCGCCTTGAACCGGTCAATGGCCGCCTCGTGTTCCCCGAGCTTGAAATGGCAGAAGCCCATCAGGTTATGCAAGTCGATGCGCTGGGCATCCAGCCGGACTCCTTTTTCCAGGGCCTCCAGGGCCCTGCGATAGTGGCCCAGGTCTTTCAGGGCGACCCCGAGATAGGAGTAGATGCTGGGGATGTCTTCGTCGGCCGGATCGAGGGTCAGGGCGGCTTCGAGATGGGAGATGGCGGCCTCCGGTGCTCCGGCGGCCAGGTGAGCGGTGCCGATGTAGAACTGGACGTAGTATTTTCCGGGAAGCGCGGCATCAACCGACTTCAGGGCGGCCAGGGCCCGGCGGGGCGGGAGGCTTTCCGACAGGAGCTTGGCCGATATCATCCCGACGCTGGCGCCAACGGCCCGCTCCCGGAACCGGGCCCCCGGGATGATGGTGTAACAGGCCGGTATCCCGAGCAGGGGATGGGTGATGTCCACCACGATCACCTCGAGATCCTGTCGGGCCAGAGCGGCAATGCAGTGTTCGATCTCGGTTTTAATGTTGGGGGCCGACAGGTTGGGGAGGTCCGCCAGATCGGTCCGCGGCGGCTGCCGGGTGAAAAAGGCGGCCTCGTCCGGGTGATTGAGCTTGGGCAGACCGCTCGCCACGTAACCGCCTCCGGTGTTGAAATCGCCCCCTAGCTGGGCGGTTTCAGTGAGGGCCCGGCCCAGGGCCTTTTCGGGATCAGGGGCCGTCCCGGCGGTCCAGACCAGTTCACTGGATTCGGGAAAAGTGGCGGGGTCATGGGCCAACACCCCGACGGTGGGAATCCCCATCTCCAGGGTGAAGTCGGACAGATGGAGCTGGACCCCGGCCCGGTTGAACTTCTCGATGAGCTCGACGACCGTGGGGTGACGGGCCGATTCCGGTCGGATTTGGGGGACCGGGAGCCGGTCCCGGCTGACCGTTGCGCTGACGTGCCGTTCCACTACCTCGCACAGCCCCTGGAGAATCGCCTCCTCCATGCAGTTGCCGGCCGACGGACCGTTGAACTCGTTGATGGCGAAAAACCAGTCAAAGGGGACGAGGACCGGGAGTTGGCGGGTGAGGTTGTAGCCCCAGGTCCAGTGAAGGGGCAGGGTTTCAAAGACGGGCCGGGTGTTTGCGGCCGTCTCGGCATCGTCTTCCACGGACCGGGAGATGAGGGAATAGGGCAGGGCGTCGGCCTGGACCTGGGGATAGGTGGCTCGCCGGAAGTGGGCCGGGTCGTTTCGGAAGCTGAAAAAGGAAAACCGTTCGGCAAGCTCCATCACCGCGCTGGCTTCGGCCTGATCAGGAGTGGCTCCTTTACCCATCTGCTTTCGGGTCCCGGTGACCGCCTCGGCGTCAACCCCGCAGCGGCTGAAGAAAACCGGGATGTCCAACCGGCCGTTGTCAATCCGGACGGTCTCCTTGAGCAGGTCCAGGTCAAGGGGTTTCAGCCGATCCCGGAAGCGGCGGACCGTTTCCCGGGGGGAGAGGGTTTTGTCTTGGTCGGTGGTATCCGTTTTAAAGGCGTCCCGAAGGGTCAGGGGTGCCGGCCGGTCATGCATTTGGACCTCCATGATTCGGTTAGGGTTGGCTCAGACGGCTTCTGTTCAACATGAATCCGGTGCCGATGACAAGTCTTTTTTTGATTGACGCCCCTGGTCGCTTGTGGTACAAACGAATATCAGAACGTGGGGATGTAGCTCAGTTGGGAGAGCGCAGCGTTCGCAATGCTGAGGTCAGGGGTTCGAACCCCCTCATCTCCACCACCTCGCCCCTCAAGGGGCAGTCATCGTCTCAAGGCCCTATGATCCGATCCACTTCCTTGGTCCCATCGATACCTTCCTCATGAAGCGATCCGCTTCGGTGGAACGGCGGACAACAGAAACCGACATCGCCCTGACCCTTGGCCTTGACGGCACGGGTCAGGTCGATATTTCGTCGGGTATTCCTTTTTTCGACCACATGCTCACCTTGTTCGCGGTTCACGGACGGTTCGATCTGACCCTCCATGCACGGGGGGATCTTGAGGTTGACGGGCATCATACCGTCGAGGATGTCGGTCTGGTAATGGGGGATTCGCTGGACCAGGCATTGGCTGATCGCCGGGGAATCCAGCGATACGGCCACGCCGTGGTGCCCATGGATGAGGCATTGGCGGCCGTGACGGTGGATCTCTCCCGGCGGCCCTTTCTGGTCTATGCGCCACCGGAGCCTCGGGATCGGGGGGGACCTTTTGATATTCATCTGGCTCGGGAGTTTTTCCGTGCCTTTGTCAACCGCGGCGGGCTGAATCTGCATATTGATCTCCGCTACGGAGAGAACGGACACCACATGCTCGAAGCCGTTTTCAAGGCGTTCGGACGGGCTTTGGATGTCGCGGTTGCTCTGGATCCCCGGATGGCCGGCGTCCGTTCATCCAAAGGAATTCTATGAACGGAGAGCCGCTGAATCGTAAGGTGGGGCTTATGCCGAGCTGGGTGATGACGACAATCAGGCCGAAAGCGATCCTGATGGTGGGGATCGCCATTTTGCTGGTTGGCGTGGCCGGATGTGGTACTGATACGGTCGTGTCTCCGCCGGCCCCCGATCTATCCGCGGTCCGGACCCTGTTAGTCATCCCTTTTCAAAACCTATCTAAAATTTATGGGGAAAACGTCAACGCCCGATGCCCGCTGACCGGCAAGATGTTCATGACCGGGCCGGTCCCCGACGCAGCGCCGACGATGCTGACGGAGCATCTCCGATCCTTTTTCCAGACCCATACCGACGATGCCTTGATTCCGCCGGAGGAAGCTCGGCGGATTTACGCCGATATTATCCCGACGCCGGATGCGCCGGCCCCCGGCCTGCCCGTCCTGGCCCGGAGCGGACGCGAGGCCGGTGCCGATATTGTGGTCACCGGTCACCTTTACCGCTTCAGCCGGCGCGTGGGAAGAACCTACGCGGTTCAGGCTCCCGCCTCGGTCGCGTTTGACGTTCACCTCATCCAGTCGGAAACCGGACGCCTGCTCTGGTCCGGTCATTTCGATGAAACCCAGCAGTCGCTGAGCGAAAATCTACTGACCGTCGAAACCTTCCTGGAGCGCGGGGGCCAGTGGGTCACCGCCGAACAGATGGCCCGGGCAGGGCTCGACAGGGTCTTGAAATCGTTGCTACCATGATCATTATTCCCGCTGTGGACATCAAGGGGGGGCGGTGTGTCCGGCTCCGTCAGGGCCGGATGGACGCCGAGACGGTCTTTTCGGATGATCCGGCGGCCATGGCACGCCGGTGGGCCGAAACCGGAGCCCGTCTAATTCATGTGGTGGATCTCGACGGTGCCGTGGAAAAGCAGCCGAAAAACCGGGCGGCGATCCGGGCCATCATCGATGCGGTGGATGTGCCGATTCAGGTAGGCGGCGGCATCCGGGATCTAGACACCATCGAAAGCTATCTCGACGAGGGGGTGGCTCGGGTGATCATCGGCACCGAAGCCATCCGTCGGCCCGAGATGGTCAAGACGGCCGCCAGGAGGTACCCGGATCGGATCGTGGTGGGGATCGATGCCCGAAAAGGGTGGGTCGCCATCGAAGGCTGGACCGAGACTACCCGGATGCGGGCGGAGGACCTGGCTCGAGACTTCGATGGATGCGGTCTGGCCGCCATCAATTTCACCGACATCCATCGAGACGGAATGGGCACGGGTCCCAATATATTGGAAACCCAGCGGTTCGCCCGGTCAACGGCCATCCCGGTGGTGGCTTCGGGCGGGGTATCGAACCTGGAAGACATCCGGAACCTCCTGCCGCTCCGGGATGACGGGGTGGTGGGGGTGATCACCGGTCGAGCCCTTTACAGTGGAACCCTGGACCTGGGCGAAGCCATTCGATTGACCCAGGAGACGGAGCCATCCCGGTCCACCCATTTCTCCCTCTGATCCTAAAAGATATCCTTGACATCCAAACCCCAAACTCTTATACATATAAGTTTATGAAAAAGGTGGTATCCCCGAACCTCATTTCGTTCGAACGTTTCCCAGCTTTCACTCCACCTTTTTTCAATCCCTGAGCATCTCATCTGGTAGAGGAGAACGCGCTTTTTGAAGACGCGGATTCCCGACACAACCATTATGGAGATCCAGCGGTCGGCCGATATTGTGGCGGTCATCTCGGATTCCGTAATGCTGGAGAAACGGGGAAAGGATTTTGTCGGGCTCTGCCCGTTTCATACGGAAAAGACCCCATCCTTTACCGTCAGTCCCGATAAGCAGGCGTTTTACTGCTTCGGTTGCGGCGAGGGCGGGGATGTCTTTTCCTTTATAATGAAAGACAGTGGGCTGTCGTTCCCCGAAGCCGTCAAAAGCCTTGCGGCTCGCACCGGAATTGAGATCCCGGATGAGGATCTGAGCCCCGAGGCGAGGCAGCGGCTTCAGCGCCGGGAAGCACTCCTGGCGATCAACCGGGAGGCGGTCGCGTTTTACCAGGACCAGCTTCGGGGACCGGCGGGAAAGGCGGCCCGGGAGTATCTCCGGCGGCGGGAGATGCCGCCCGAGACGCTGGAGCGGTTCCGGATCGGATTCGCCCCCGATGGGTGGGATCGGTTGACGACGTTTTTTGCCGGTCGGAATGTCCCCGGGGACCGGGTCGAGGCAGCCGGGCTGATCGTGCCCCGGCGCCGGGGCAACGGATATTACGACAGATTCCGGAACCGGATCATCTTTCCCATCGATGATGCTCGGGGACAGATTGTCGGGATCGGCGGACGGGTAATGGATGAGGCTCAGCCCAAGTACCTGAATTCGCCTGAAACCGAATTATATCACAAAGGACGGACCCTCTACGGCCTTGGCGTGACCCGATCGGCCTGCCGGCGGGCGGGGTCCGTTTTTTTGGTGGAGGGGTATTTCGATCTCCTGACGCTCCATGCACGGGGGATCGAAAACGTTGTGGCCACCCTGGGGACGGCGTTGACCCCGGAACACCTCCGGCTGCTCAAGGGCTACGCCCGGGATGTGATCCTGGTCTTCGATTCGGACACGGCCGGGGTCCGGGCGGCGGTACGATCCATCGATCGATTCGAGGCGGCCGGTCTCGACGCCCGGATCATGGTTCTGCCCCAGGGCGATGACCCGGATACCTATGTCCGGACCCATGGCCCGGAGACCTTTTTGCGGGCGGCCGAGGCGGCGAGGGGGACCCATGCCTTCCTGATGGATACCGCCATCCAGCGCCATGGCACATCCGTTGAAGGGCGACTCCGGGTGCTAAAGGATCTGGAAGCGCCTCTGGCCGCCATTGACGACCGGGCCAAGCAAGCGCTCTATGTCCGAGAGCTGGCGGATCGCCTGGGCCTCGACGAGGAGATGGTCTTTGAGCGCATTCAAAAGCCGGGCCGGCGGGAAAAACCGACGGTCCAATCTCCGGAGCCGCCGGACGGGCGTCGGCGGGGAGACCGGCTGGAGGAGAAGATCATCGCCATGGTGATCCAGTATCCCGAGATTATTCCCGAAGTGACCCGGCGGGGTATTCTGGCGGGCTTTCGGGATAAGCGGCTGCGAGTCATCGGCGAGGCGGCGGCTCAATCGCCGGGCCAGCCGATGAACCGGTTGTTTGACGGCGACGAAGACCGGCAGCGGGCGGCGGCGGCGCTGGCCATGACCAATGATCAGTGGGATCATGCCGGCTGCCTCCGGCTCATCAACCAGTTTGAGGCGAGGCGGCGGCGAGCTGCCAAAGGACGGGACAACTCCTTGGTCACCCGGATTCGGGCGGCCGAGGCGGCCAATGACCGGTCGTTGCTTGCCGAACTGCTTAAGGAAAAACAGAAGCAGGCCCAAAAGCGGTAACCGAATAACCCGAGGGATCTGCAGGAGGCTGCGTATATGACCCAGAAGACGACGGCGCATGGAAACGGTGGGGAGAAGCTCGACAAGGATATCCTTAAGCAACTGATATCAAAGGGAAAAGCTCAGGGTTACCTCACCTATGAGGAGATTAACGGAATCCTTCCCGAAGAGGGCCTCTCTTCGGACCAGATGGATGCCGCCCTCATGCTCTTCGACAATTACGACATCGAGATTATTGACGAAAAGAAGCAAAAAAGCGCCGAAAAATCCAAGAAAAGCGGGGCCGGTAGCGACGAAGAAGCGGCGCTTACTGATTACGGCGCCGTCACCGACCCGGTGAAGATGTATCTCCGGGAGATGGGTCTGGTGACGCTCTTGAGCCGCGAGGAGGAGGTGGAGATTGCCAAAAAGATCGAACACGGCGAGCAGACGGTTCTAAAGGCGCTTCTCGACACCACCACGGCGGTGGATTACATTCTTGAGCTGGGTAAGCACATCGCGGAAAGCAATTTACGGCCGAAACACGTCCTGCGGGACGTGGACGAGGGGGATACCTATGTGGACGAGTCCCTTCAGATTGAAAGCTTTCTAAACACCATCCGGTCCATCCAGGAGCTTTACGATGAGACCCTGATCCCGCGGGAGCGGCTTTACACCGAAACCCTAGATTCCGACGAGCAGCGCCGTCTCCGGCGGTTTATTACCCGCCGGAACCATAAGATTTTCGAGCTGCTCAAGGACTGGCGGCTGGAGGGGGGGGTGATCGACAAGATCGAGAAGCTGATCCGGTCTCAGGTCGAATGGTTTGAAAATATGAACCGGAAGCTCCAAGCTTGTGCCGATCAGGCGAACACCTCGGTGACCGATCTGTGCTGCCGTCTGGACAGCGAATCCGCCTTTATCGAATGTTATGAGTGTACCTGCGGGCTGGAACCCGCCGAGCTTCGGATGCTGTATATCGAAAGCCTGAACATATTGACCATGCTCAGGGAGCAGGAACGTTCCCTGAAGACCAATGTTCGGGTTCTGAAACGGATCGTCTCGGGGGTTGACGACGGCCGGAACATCGCCAAGATGGCCAAGGCGGATCTGATCAAGGCCAATCTCCGGCTGGTGGTCAGCATTGCCAAGAAGTACACCAACCGGGGGCTTCAGTTTCTCGATCTGATCCAGGAAGGCAACATCGGCCTCATGAAGGCCGTTGACAAGTTCGAGTACCGCCGGGGCTACAAGTTCAGCACCTACGCGACCTGGTGGATCCGTCAGGCCATTACCCGAGCCATCGCGGATCAGGCTCGGACCATCCGGATTCCGGTCCACATGATCGAGACCATCAACAAGCTTATCCGGACCTCCCGATACCTCGTCCAGGAACTGGGCCGGGAGCCGACTCCCGAGGAAATTGCCGAGAAGATGGAGATTCCCCTGGAAAAGGTCCGGAAGGTGCTCAAGATCGCCCGGGAGCCCATTTCGCTGGAGACGCCCATCGGCGAGGAAGAAGACAGCCATCTGGGGGATTTCATCGAGGACAAGAAGTTCATGCTCCCCTCGGACGCGGCGGTGAGCCTGAATCTGGCCGAGCAGACCCGGAAGATCCTGGCCACCCTGACCCCTCGGGAGGAAAAGGTCCTCCGGATGCGGTTCGGCATCGGGGAAAAGGCGGACCATACCCTCGAGGAAGTGGGACAGGATTTCGCCGTCACCCGGGAGCGGATTCGGCAGATCGAGGCTAAGGCACTCAGAAAACTACGGCATCCCACGAGAAGCCGGAAGCTCAAGAGCTTCATCGACACCTAAGGGCCTTGACAAACCCCTCGATGGGGGCTACTAATTATTGGATGTGGACCGGTTGGCGGTACACGCGAATTGATTTCGGGCCCATAGCTCAACTGGCAGAGCCACCGGCTCATAACCGGTAGGTCCCTGGTTCGATCCCAGGTGGGCCCATTTGATAACATGGGTATCCGTTTAAGATGTGGTCAGATACCATGGAACAACGATACGGCGGTCGGAAAGACCGCCCCGGGACGGATGGTAAACCAGGCGTGGATGTGGACGGTACCACGCCTTTTTTGTTGGTGAGCCGATAGGATGTCATGAGCGTTACGGTATCAACCATTATTGATCGAATGGCGGTTCTTGCGCCGCCGTCCCTGGCGGCGGAATGGGACAACCCGGGCCTTCAGGTGGGGGCTGGAAGCTGGCCGGTCGGGACCGTGATGGTGGCCCTGGACCCGACTCTCGACGCTGTGCGGGCGGCCCGCGAAGCGGGCGCGGGGATGTTGATCACTCACCACCCGTTGTTATTCAGGCCTTTGTCCGCGGTGGACCCGGAGGCTCCCAACGGTGCGATCCTGGAGATGGCTCTGAATCACAAGCTGGCCATTTTTTCGGCGCACACCAACTTCGACGCCGTCCCGGGCGGGGTCAACGATCTCCTGGCCGAGCGACTTGGAATAACCCCATTGCGGCCCATTCAGTTGACCGATCGGCCGTTTTGCCGAATCGCCGTATATGCCCCTGAAGAATCGACGTCGGCGATCCTCGATGCCCTGTTCGAAGCCGGGGCCGGGGTCATTGGCGATTACACCTGCTGCTCCTTTCGCTGCCAGGGGCGGGGGACTTTCCGGCCCGGGCCGACGGCTCGGCCCCAGGTGGGAGAGGCCGGTAAGACGGCGGATGTGGCGGAGGTCAAGATCGAGGCGAGGTTGCCGGAGTCGCTCCTGCCGACTCTGTTGGCGCGGCTCCGGGAATGTCACCCTTATGAGACGATGGCTTACGACATTTTCCCGCTTCGATCCGAAGACGGGGGAGCAGGGATCGGCCGGTTCGGGATACTCGACCGGCCGATCCCGCTTTCGGAGTTGGGGCGACGTGCCCGAAAGGCTCTGGATACACCGACCGTTCGGGTGGCCGGAGACCCGTCGCTGTCGGTGGAACGGGTTGCGGTGTGCGCCGGGAGCGGATCGTCTCTGATGGGCGACTTTCTCGCCTCCGATGCCCAGGCTTTCATCACGGGCGATTTGCGCTATCACGACGCCAGAGATGCCGAGGCCGCCGGCCGAGGGTTGGTGGATGTCGGCCATTTTCCATCGGAGCATCTGGCGATGACCGTGCTGGCGGAGCGTCTGCGGGCAGCACTTTCTACGGATGGTGATGCCGTGGATGTTTACCTTTATGATGGCGAGACGGATCCTTTCCGGCTCGCCTGATGATTCGGATGTATTTGGACGGGGGACAATGAGGGAACAGATCCAGACACTGGTGGAGCTCCAGAAAATCGAGACGGAAACCATCGACTTGAAAAACCATCTCCATGGTGTATCCGAACGGCTGAACAAGATGGATCGGCAGGTTGCGGATTCCGAGGCGGCCATTTCGGCTGATACCGAGGCCCTGGAGAACTTGAGACATCGATACAGGACCCTGGAGGATGAAAATAAGGAGAACACGGCCATTATGGCCAAAAGCCGCAATCGTCTGAACAACGTCAAGAACACCAGGGAGCATCAGGCCCTCCAGAAAAGTCTCGAAGATCTGAAATTCAAAGGATCTGAGCTTGAAAATGAGATGATCGAGTGCCTGGATGAGATTGAGCGGCTGGAAAAACGGCTGGCCGAAAAACAGGCGGCCCATGATACGCTGAAAACGTCGGTGGACGGGGAGCGTTCTGAGATCGAATCGGATGCGGCGACAAAGGAGCATACGCTGGCCGACCTCCGGGGGCAGTGGGATGAGATCGCCCAGCGGGTGGACTCCTCACTGCTGGAAAAGTTCCTGATGATTAAGGATAAAAAGGGCGTGGGCATTGTGCCGGTGACCGATGCGATCTGCTACGGATGTCACATGAATATCCCTCCGCAGATCTACAACGAGCTCCAGCGATTCGACAGCCTGCGCTTCTGTCCTCACTGTCAGCGGATGATTTACTGGGAAAAGTCAGGGGAATAGGTTTCGGCCCGCCGACGGGGACGGTTGGCGGGCGGATCGGATCGGATCGGGCGGAGTCGGACAAACGATCGCCGGACGGTGATGTCCGGAGGAAAGTCCGAACACCACAGGGCAGGGTGCTCCATAACGTGGAGTCGTGGCAACGCGAAGGCAAGTGCAACAGAAAGGAAACCGCCCCGGACGGGCTGAAAGCTCATCCGGAGTAAGGGTGAAACGGTGCGGTAAGAGCGCACCAGTTCCCCGGGTGACCGGGGAAGCTAGGTAAACCCCACCCGGTGCAAGACCGAATAGGGGAGCGTTTGAGGGTGGCCCGCCCAAGCTCCCGGGTAGGTCGCATGAGCCGCCGGGCAACCGGCGTGCCCAGATGAATGATCGTTGCCCGCCGCGCGGTAACGCCCGGCGGGAACAGAATTCGGCTTATGGCCGGCTCCGCCCACTCCTCCCACTCGTGACGGGTCCCCCTGGATCTTAACGCAAAAGGGATAACGACAGGCCATGTTAGAGATCGAAGCGCTGAGAGTCGAGGTCGGCGGCAGGGAAATCCTGAAGGGCGTTGATATGGAGATCCCCGCCGGCGAAACCCATGTCCTGTTCGGTCCGAACGGATCGGGCAAGACCAGTCTCATGATGACCCTGATGGGGTTTTCCGGCTACCGGGTGACCCATGGAAAGATCACTTTCAAGGGGACCGACATTACCCACATGCCCATCCACGAGCGGGCTCGCCTCGGGATCGGCGTATCCTTCCAGCGGCCGCCCACCATCAATGGAGTCAAAACCCGGAACCTCGTCCGGATCTGTGGGCAGGGCCGGCCGGTGGATATCGACGCGCTGGCCGGCCGGCTTGATTTCTCGGCTTTTCTGGATCGGGACGTCAATCAACACCTGTCCGGCGGGGAGATCAAGCGGTCCGAGCTGCTGCAACTTTTGGCCCAGTCTCCGGATCTGGTCCTGCTCGATGAACCGGAATCGGGAGTGGATCTGGAAAGCATTGTTCTCATTGGCGACACCATCAATAGTCTGCTCCATCGGGGCGTGAAGTTCGCCCGGGGAAAGTCCCACAAGGAGCTGACCGAAGACCAGACCAAATCGGCCCTTGTGATCACTCACACCGGCCACATCCTCGATTACATCACGGCGGACAAAGGGCATGTCCTGTTCAACGGAGAGCTGTGCTGCGCGAGAAATGCCCGGGAGATCCTGAAGTGGATTCGGGAGTACGGATATGAGGAGTGTGTGAGATGCTCAAGTCAGATCAGCCTGGCGATATAGACCTGACCGAGTATGAATCGGATGCGGAGGCGCATCCATACGTTGAGCAACTGGACCGGTTAGACCCCGCCGACGCCGAAAAGCTGTTGAACGTCGGAGTGGATCCGGCGGAGACCGATCGGGCCGGGACGTTCATTGTCAAGGACAGATCGGTGATACATTGTGCCACCCGCCAGCCGGGGGTGGAGATGATGGGGATCTCCCAGGCCCGGCAGGCGCATCCCTGGTTGGGGGAATACATCTGGAGAAACGTGGCACCGGAGACCGATTCATATACGGCCCTGGCAAAAGAAAAGCCCCAGGAAGGTTACTTCATCCGTTCGCTCGAAGGCGCCAAAGTCGATCATCCGGTCCAGGCATGTCTGTACATCGCAAAGGAACGGTTTTCCCAGAACGTCCACAACCTCGTCATCGCCGAGGAAGACTCGGACCTGCATATCATCACCGGTTGCGCCACGGCCCCTCACCTAGTCTCCGGACTTCATGTGGGCGTGTCCGAATTCTATGTGAAACGAGGCGCCCGGCTGACCTTTACCATGATCCACGAATGGGGGGAAGACGTCAGGGTCCGGCCCCGGACGGTGGCTCGAGTGGATGAAGGCGGAGTCCTTGTTTCCAACTATATCTCACTCCGGCCGGTTTCATCGCTTCAGATGTTCCCGGTTACCCGGCTGGTGGGGCGGGGGGCGGTAGCCAGGCTCAACAGCGTTCTGGTGGCCGCCCGGGGCAGTCATCTGGACGTAGGGTCCCGAGTGATTCTGGAAGCGCCCGATACGAGGGCGGAGATCATCTCCCGCGGGATCTGCGCCGGGGGTGAGATCATCGCCCGGGGGGAGCTCATCGGCAAGGTGGCCGGCGTCAAGGCACACCTGGAATGCAAGGGGTTGATTCTCCAGGATGGCCTTATGCGGGCCATTCCGGAGCTATCTGGTCACGTTCCGGGGGTGGAGATGTCCCATGAAGCGGCGGTCGGAAAGATCGATCAACAGGAGATCGAATATCTGATGGCACGGGGACTTGACGAAGAGTCGGCCATTTCAACCATTGTCCGGGGATTTTTGAACGTGGACATCGAAGGGCTGCCGAACCGGTTGAAGGAGAAGCTCGACAAGGCGATATCGGAAACCGAAAAGGATATGATGTGACAATGGAAAAGCCAGTGGATGCCTGTATCATCTCCTTTGCGGAGATGGTCCGCGTCTTTTCCCATGATTATCTGCGATGTTGCAACTACCTCGCCTCATTTGACTCGCCGAAATATCGCTTCACCAAGAAGCTTTACTCGAAGCTGATAGGTACCTCCCAGGTCCTCGAGGACTTCCTCGATTTCCACGGTGCAAAGAACAACAAAAACTGGTTTTTCTACCGGGAGCTCTGCTCCGCCGTCCGGCATCTCAGCTTAGGGGCCTATTCCCAAAAGCACATTTCCAACCGGCTGGTTTACTATGAGCTTCCCGACAGCGAAACCTTTGCCGGTCGTGGAGAGGAGACGCTCGATTTTCTGAACCGGTCATTGATGAAGCTCGCGCCGGTAATCCTGGATGAAGCCCGGCGCCTCAATATCGGCGTTCCCGGGCAAGGGTTCGATTCAGCACAATTTCCGGGCATCACGTCAGGGGAAATCCTTGACTATGACATCGACGACGTCGACGACGAGGCCAAGGAAGAGCAGCAGAAAAACATCGTCAAAATTGCATCCGATTACCTCAGCATCGCCCAATATTTCGACCAGTTGGCCTTTTTCGAGCCCTACGATTCAGAAGAGATGTTGAGACTGGTCCCGGACAAGATCAATGAGGTGGAGATCCGTCGATTTGAGATGCTGGTCCACAATCTCCAGTCTTACTTCGACACCTATGTGATCCATGGGGGCTACGGATATGGACCGCTGAAGCTCAAGGAGTTTCGGAGCTACTTTTCCGTTGTCTTCCATCTGCTTCAGATGATCGGCCGCCTTCTCCACTTCTATGAGCGCCATCTCCACGAAGCGGGCTATAAAGACATCTATCAGAGCGTTCAGAAACGACTGGCTGAACTCGTCGATTCCCAACTTCTGCTGGATCAGACGGTTAATTACGGACTCTATTACGTTTGCCATTACCTGACCGAAGGTCGATCACTGGCCCGGGAGATCTTAAACGAAAACATCGAGCGGACCGCCGTGACGGTGCCGGTCCCGGCCCGCCGGGGTTTCCACTGTCGGCCCAGTCTGTTGATCGCCAAAATCGTCAAGCAATATGGCGGGGATGTGGAGCTGGTCGTCAATGGGGACCGGTTCGACGCTTCAAGCGTACTTGACCTTCAATGGGCCGGCGGGAAGGTCCAAAATGAAGATATCTCAAATGTTGTTTTCGAAGGAGATGCCCGAGCGCTTCAGGACATCGAGGTCCTCGCGTCGGTCAACTACGGCGAGGATATCTTCGGGAAGGGCACTCCGCTTCCCAAAAAGATCAGCTATCTGAAAGATAACTGATCGTCCATGGCATCAGCTACGGCCGTGATTGTCGCCGGCGGGCGGGGAGTCCGGATGGCATCCGCGATTCGAAAGCAATACCTCATCCTCGGCGACCGGCCGATCCTCGCCCATACCATCCAGCCGTTTTATACCGCCGCCGCCATTGAACGGATCGTTCTCGTCGTGCCGGCATCGGATACGGAAGACTGCCGGCGACGGATTGTCCAAAGCTACGGATTTTCCGATAAAGTGACTATGGCTGAAGGCGGCACCGACCGTCAGGCATCGGTTTACAACGGTCTGCTGGCGGCCGAACGACCCGGAGGGGATGACCATCCGGTGCTCATTCACGATGGGGTCCGGCCCTTTGTCACGGATAGGGAAATCGGGGCCTGCCTGGATGAAGTCGCCCGGTCGGGCGCCTGTATCCTGGCCACCCCGGCAACCGAAACCCTCAAGCGGGCCGGAGCGGATCACCGCATCCAGGAGACTGTCAGCCGCCGGGGGATATGGATGGCCCAGACGCCCCAGGCCTTTGCCTTCCGGTTGATCCGGGAAGCCCATGAACGGGCCCGTGGAGAAGGCGTTTCCGGTACCGACGATGCGTCGTTGGTCGAGCGGATGGGGCATCCGGTGGCCATTGTGTTCGGGACCCGCCGAAATATCAAGATCACCGCCCCGGATGACCTGTGGATGGCCGAAGCCATCCTTGCCCGACTCCATTGGGGGTCACAATGCCCACAATCGATGGATGATCTCGATGACGGATTCCGGTGATTCCGCCTCAAAAATGGTACTCGTTTTGGTGAATTGGCCGATGACCTCCAAATTTTGTCGGTTTTGCTCCGCTGATTGGAGCAGGATGACGGGCTTGTTCACCTTGAGCGCCAGTGCGATCTCAGAAAGTGTCCCCGCTCCTCCCGGACACGCCACGATCACGTGGCTGGTCAGAACATTGATCACGTTCCGGGCGTTTCCCATCCCCGTGAAAATGGGGATCTGGATATGCTCCGACACGCCGGGGTGATCGCGGTCATCCGGCAGAATCCCGATTGTTATGCCTCCCGCTTCGGCCGCGCCCCGGGCCGAAGCGTCCATGATCCCCGCCCGCCTTCCGCCGTTGAGCAGGACCCAGCCGTTTTCCGCGATCAGTTGGCCGAGCCGGTAGGCCCGTCGCTCATCCGCGGCTCCGGCCGCGCCCCCGCCCATCACACCGATAATCCGTGGTTTTTTCA
>CAZWGY010000018.1:20286-23012 GCA_964633575.1 uncultured Desulfobacteraceae bacterium | reverse complement strand
GGTGATCGCCTTTCGAAACGCCTCGATGCTGGTGAAATAGACCCCGGTTTCACCGCTGACCGCCCTCCCGCTTTGAATCGCATGACCCGTTTCGACAAATTCCCCCAATGCGGTTTCCAGATCCTTTATGCCAACGCGGACTTTTCGGGTTTCCATTGGCTTTCCTCTTTAATGCGCTTAACGTCTGCGAAGAAATCTTCCGATAGTTTTTCGAGACTTGTGAAGTGATAGGGTGATTCCTGACTCCCATAGTGTCGGTGGTCCCCCTTCCCCTCAGCGTTGTCATACCCAACGATACGTTTATTGTTGACTATGAGCACAAGCGAATATTTCAAGCCGTGGGGCTTGTCCTCGGTTTTGGGAACCGCCCATATTTTGATTTCGACCGTGTAACCGTATTCATCCGTGATTTTGTCATGTCGAATCAGATCAGCCATCATTGTAGGTATGTTATGCCAACATTCCCGACTTGTCAAACCGGCTGGTCGGAGACGGGGGAAACGCCGTTTTCGAGATTATCCTTGACATCCCCCCGTCGATCCTCTAAAAAATACAGAATGTTCATGAAATAAATGAATGAGCATCAGTAAATAACCCCGACATTTTCCCCGCAACGCCCCATGACAGGAACAACATGATCAAAGAACGCTGGAAACCCTGGGCCTTACTTTCCCCCGCCCTGACCGCCGTTTTTTTCCTCCTCGTCATCCCGGTCTGCTTCGTCGTCGTTTACAGCTTCTGGCTCCGATCTCCGTATGGAGGGGACATCCCCGCGTTTCAATTCGGCAACTACGCGAAGTTCTTTGCTGATTTCTTTTATCCCTCGCTGCTGATCCGGACGATCCGGGTGGCTCTGGAGACGGTGATCCTCTGCCTGGTGATGGGATATATCCCGGCCTATTTCTTTTACCGGACGGAATCCCGGTTCAAGCCGTTTCTGATGATCCTGATCATGCTGCCGTTCTGGATCAGCTTCATCATCCGGACCTTGAGCTGGATCAACATCCTGGGCGATTCGGGGCTGATCAACCACGTTTTGATCAAAAGCGGGCTTATCAGCGATCCCCTGTCGATGCTCTACAACGAGGCGGCGGTCCTCATGGGCCTGTTGCAGTATCTCCTGCCGTTTATGATCCTCAACATTTACGTAAGCCTGGAGGGGATCGACAAGAGTCTGACCGAGGCGGCCAAGAGCCTCGGCTGCACCGAATGGCAGGCCTTCCGGGAGGTGACTCTCCCGTTGAGCTTGCCGGGCGTCAGCGCGGGATGTCTTCTGGTCTTCGTCCTCACCTGCGGGACCTATCTCCCGCCGATGATCCTTGGGGGGCCGGGCAACGACATGATCGCCAACCTTATATTCAAGCGGATCGTCGGGACCCTCGACTGGCCCTTCGGATCGGCCCTGAGCACCATTTTGCTGGGGCTGTTGGGGGTGATTGTTTACACTTACAACCGGTATCTGGGCATTAACCAGATCTTCAAGACCCTTCAGTAAGGATTGCCGATGAAGTCTATCTCCGGTTGGTCGCTGATCAAGTTTTACACGCTCCTGATCTACGTCTGGATGTTCACGCCGATCGTGGCGGTGGTGCTTTTGTCCTTCAACCCCCAGCAGTTCGGCTCCTTTCCCATGGAGGGGTTCAGCTTCCAGTGGTACGTGAAACTGGCCCAGAACGAGACGATCCTGTGGGCCTTCAAGAATTCCCTCGTCCTCGGGTCGCTGACGGCCGTCCTGGCTACGGCCATCGGGATTCCGGCCGCCATGGCCTTTGTTCGATACGACTTTCGGGGCAAGGACACCCTGAACACCTTGCTGCTGTCGCCGATCATGATTCCGGAGGTGGTCCTCGGGGTGGCCCTGTTGATCTTTATCCGCTGGCTCCAGCAGCCCAAGAGCTTCGCGCTGTTGCTCATCGGGCACGTGGTCCTCACCCTGCCCTACGTCCTGCTGGTGGTCCAGGCCCGGCTGGTGGGGATTAAGAAGGAATACGAAGAGGCCGCCATGACCCTGGGAGCATCCCCGTTTCAGACCTTCCGGGCGGTGACCTTTCCGCTCCTGGCCCCGGCGATCTTCGCCGGGATGCTGTTTGCCTTTACCATAAGCTTTGACGACGTGACCGCCACGCTTTTCTGGGCGACAGCCCAGAATCAGACCGTGCCGGTGAAGATCTTCGGGATGCTGAGAAACTCTATCAGTCCGGAGATCAACGCTCTGGGAACCGTCATGATCGTCTTGACCGTGTCCCTTCCCCTGGCGGCGGGATATATCTCTCGCCGGTTTGCCCGGGGAAGTGGTGGGTGAACAATAGTGCTTGATACCGCTAATTCGCTTTATCACCCAAGCCTCTTTTCAGCGTCATGCTTTTTCTGACGGTTAGTTAGAATGGAATATCGATGAATAACCCAGCATACAAACAACCCAGCTACTCCAATGGCGCTTTATTTATATCCAAATATTCAGGCATCCGAATCGGTGCCGGAAGATTGGCGCCCTATCAGAGGGGCTACAATAAAATATCCTGTCCGCAATTCAGCGGTGCGCCATTACCTTCGACAACTGCTATCTGGAAAGTGGCAGAAAGTGATTAAAAAGGGGAATTGGGGCGAAGTGCATTATTTTGAGCATTCATCGGGGCAGGTGGCCGGAGTAAAATTTATCCCAACAGGTAAACGATGAAACATCGTGTTGATCTCGATACCCTGCTGTCGCAAGTCACCGATAAAGA
>CAZWGY010000018.1:0-20186 GCA_964633575.1 uncultured Desulfobacteraceae bacterium | reverse complement strand
CGATGAAACATCGTGTTGATCTCGATACCCTGCTGTCGCAAGTCACCGATAAAGATCAACAGCTCGCATCCTTCGCGTTGCTCGCACTGGGGATTGTCGGGTCGTTGATTGGCGGGGCAATCGATGCCTCGAGTGCGGTTAGACTGTTTTTTCATGCGGATAATTGTCTGTTTGTGCATAGGGAGCTGAGGCGGAAAATCTCTGATGAAATTATGGGCCGAGGCGTTCAGCTTCCAGATTTATTTACATCCTTGCCCATGGAAGAAGCCCGGCGAGAGTTCCAGCGAGAGCTATCGTCAATCCGTTTACTCTGTTTACGGATTCTCGAAGAGCGGCGGATTGCCGCCTGACCGATAGCTTGAAGCCTATGGAAGCCTATAGAACCCTAAACTGAAAGAGAGGAGTCCTGAACATGGGTACAAAAACGGAAAGAGATCTGGACCGGATGATTGATGGGTACGCGGAGGGGAAAATCAGCCGGCGCGATTTCCTCAAATATGTCGGGATCGCCGGAGCGGCGGCCGGAGTCATGGGCGGGCCGTTCGGTCTGGCCGGCAGGGCGTTCGGCGCGAAGTCGATCACCTTTCACAGTTGGGGCGGCTCCACATCCGAGGCTCTCCGCAAGTATGCGTTCGACCCGTTCACGAAGGAGACCGGGATCGAGGTGGTTGACGCGGCCTTCACCGGCATGGATGCGTTTCTCACCCAGGTCAAGGCCTCCTATCCGCCGGGCGGGGAGTTCAACCTCGCTCATCTGAGCGCCGTTTACGACTATGCCCGCTACAAGAATCTCGGGTTCAACTCGGTCCTCGACGAGAGCAAGATCCCGAATCTCCAGAATGTTTTGCCGAAGATGCTCGAGACCCTCCGGGCGATCACCGACGGGAAGCTCTCGGCTGTGCCCTACGATTACGGCCAGACCGGGATCGCCTACAACACCAAGTACATCAGCAAGGAAAAGGCGGAGAAGCTCGGCGCCTCCCTCCTCTGGGACAAGGAGCTTAAGGGCAAGCTCGGGAGCTGGGGCGGGGATTTCCGGACCAACATGTGGTACGCCGCTCTCCACACCGGTCAGAGCCCCAACAACATCACCAAGATCGACGACGTCTGGGATGCTCTCCGGGAGCAGCGGGAGATGGTCAAGAAATACTGGGCATCCGGTTCCGAGCTGATGAGCCTGCTGGCCAACGACGAGATTTACGCCACCGTGGCCTGGTCCGGCCGGGTGGCCAACCTCCAGGCCGAGGGCCACCCCATCGGGTACCTGTCGCCACCGAGCACCTACTCCTGGATGGAGTACATGTACGTCCTCAAGGGGACCGACATGGAGGTGGCCCAGAAGCTGCTCAATTTCATGATCGAGCCCGAGCCGGCCATCGCGGTGGCCGAGGGCCAGAAGTATCCGCCGAGCCTCGATCCGCGGAAGATCGAGATGCCGGAGTCGATCCGGAAGCTCCCGGCCTTCGACCCCACCGGCACCCTCGACGGCTATCTCTTCGCCGATCCCGAATACTGGAACAGCCATCAGCTCGAATGGACGGAGAAGTGGGACCGGATCAAGGCCGGCGCCTGATCCTCAGCCATGGCGGAACATTTAACCTAACCCCGGCCCCCCGGCCGGCCTGAGCGGGATGGGCGGCCGGGGGTTGCCTTTAGAGGAGCGAGCGCGTGCGGGAAGCGGAAAAAGATCCCAGGTTGGTGGAGTTCAAGGGTGTGATGAAGCGGTTCGGCGAGGTGCTCGCCGTGGAAAAGACGGACTTATCGATTCCCGAGGGCAGTCTGGTGACGCTGCTGGGTCCGTCGGGGTGCGGCAAGACGACGCTGTTGCGGATGGTGGCCGGACTCGAAACCCCCACCGAGGGGGACATCTACATCAAGGGCCGGCGGATCAACGACGTCCCCATCCACCAGCGGAACCTGGGGATGATTTTCCAGAATTACGCGCTCTTTCCCCACAAGACCATCTTCGCCAACGTCGCCTTTGGTCTGAAGTATCGGAACGTCCCCAAGGATGAGATCCGGGAGAAGGTGACCCGGGCTCTGGAGATGGTCCGGCTTCCCGGCGTGGAAAACCGGATGCCGGCTCAGCTCTCCGGCGGGCAGCAGCAGCGGATCGCCCTGGCCCGGGCCATCGTCATCGAGCCCGACGTGCTCCTCATGGACGAGCCGCTGTCGGCGCTGGACGAAAACCTCCGGGAGGAGATGCGCCGGGAGGTGGACAACCTCCAGCAGATGCTCGGGGTGACCACCATCTTCGTCACCCACGACCAGCGGGAAGCCCTCTCCATGTCGGACAAGATCGTGGTGATGAAAGACGGGCAAAAGCAGCAGGAGGGCACTCCCGAGGAAGTCTATAACCATCCGGTCAACCATTTCGTGGCCGACTTTCTGGGCCACTCCAACTTCGTCGATGGGGTGGTGGCCGGCCATGAGGGGAATTGGATCCGGATCGACCTGGCCGACGGCAACACCCTCCTGGCCGATCAGGAGGGCGACTGGACGGCCGGGACCCCGGTGGAAGTGGTGGTCCGGGCCCAGAAGCTCGGGATCGAGTACCGTGACGGCCACGCCCCGGAATCCGATGTCAACTATTTTTACGGCAAGATCAAGGACCGGAGCTACATGGGCGGCGAGGTGAGCTATTTCGTCGAGCTGGAAAACGGCACCGTGGTCCACGTGATCGGGCTCGTGACCCGGCATGTCTTCCGGCGGGGCGAGGCGGTGGCCGTCCACGTGGCCCCCCGTCACTGCCGGCTTCTGGCTCGGGAGGCGGCGTGAGCTCCGCGGCCTTCGATGACCTGAAAACGGCGTTTGATGACCGGTTTTCCGCCCGGCTCCAGACGGTGGACTCCCACACCGAAGGGGAGGTCACCCGCCTGGTGGTGGGCGGCTATCCCCCGATCCCCGGCGCGTCCATGCGGGAGAAGCGGGATTACGTGGAAGGCCGGCTCGACGGCTTCCGGAAGCTGATCACCCGGGAGCCCCGGGGCCATCGCGGAATTCTGGCGGCTCTGGTTACCGAGCCGGTCACCGACGGGGCCGCCTTCGGCCTGATCTACATGGATGCCCGGCGCTACCCGTACCTCTGCGGCCATGCCACCATCGGGGCGGTGACGACTCTCATCGAGGGCGGTGTGGTGGCGGCGGCCGAGCCTGAAACGACGGTGATCGTGGACACCCCGTCGGGTCCCATGTCGGCCCGGGCCGCTATCCGGCGGGGCCGGGTGACGTCGGTGGCCATCCGGATGGTCCCCGCCTTTGCCGCGGATGGTCCGCGGTTTCTGACGGTGCCGGGCCTTGGAGAGATCCCGGTCCACCTGGTCTGTTCCGGCGGGTTCTTCGCCATGGTGGCCTCGGACGCCATCGACGTCCCGCTCACCCCGGCCCATGCCCCCCGGCTCGCGGAGCTGGGCATGGCGATCATCGACGCCGCCAACGAGCAGCTCACCGTCTTTCACCCCACCCGGCCCGAGGTGACCACCGTGGACGTGACCGAGTTTTACGACACTGCCGGCCACGACGATCGGCGGGGAAAAAGCGTGGTGGTTTACGGCGAGTCTCATATTGACCGTTCTCCCTGCGGCACCGGCACCGCCGCCAAGCTGGCTCTGCTCCACGCTCAGGGGGCCATCGGCGTGGGGGAGGCCTTTGTCAACGAAAGCCCCCTGGGCACGACCTTTGAAGCGGTCATCGTTTCGGAAACCGTCGTGGGCGACCGGCCAGCGGTGACGGTGGAGATCCGGGGAGGCGCTCATATCACGGGGTTCCACGAGCTGGTCTCCGACCCGGCCGATCCGTTCCCAGAAGGGTACATCCTGTGACGGAGGCGCCCGACCTTATCCTCACCGGCGGCCCCGTCCGGACCCTGGACCCTCGTCAGCCGATGGTCCGGGCGATAGCCATCTCAGGCGGCCGAATCCGGGGGATCGGCGGTGAGCGGGAGATGGCCGCTCTGGCCGGACCCGGAACCCGGTTTGTCCAGCTCGACGGCCGGTCGGTCATTCCGGGGATGTTCGACTCCCACTTTCATTATTACGACTGGGCCGTGGGCCGCCGGGAGCTCGCCCTGGCCGACGCTGTCTCCCTGGACGATCTTCTCGACCGGGTGGCCCGGGCCGCCGAAAACCGGCCGGCCGGCGCCTGGATCGTGGGCGGGGGCTGGAACGAGGCCGACTGGCCCGAGCCCCGGATGCCCGACCGGAAGGCCCTAGACGCGGTAGCTCCCGGCCATCCGACGGTTCTCTGGCGATGTGATCTCCACCTGGCGGCGGTCAACTCCCCGGCCCTGGCCGCCGCCGGCATCGACGCGGCCACCCCGGACCCGCCCGAGGGGATCATCGGGCGGGACCCGGACGGCCGGCCCGACGGGCTGCTCCGGGAGATGGCGGTCAACCGGATCAAGGACGCCCTCCCGAGCCCTGATCCCGACACCATCCTGACGGTCATGCGCGACGGCATCCGGGGGCTCCATGCCCTGGGGATCACGGCCATCGAGGATGTCAAGCTCATGGACGACCCCAACGCGGCCCGGACCCTGAGCGCCTGGCAGGGACTCCGGGCCGCCGACGCCCTGGACCTTCGGTGCTGGGTCTCCCTCCCGGCCGATGCTCTGGACGCGGCCATTTCCCTGGGGCTTCGGACGGGGTTCGGCGACGATCGGCTTCGGATCGGGCACGTCAAGTTCTTTGCCGACGGCGGCATGGGAGCCCGGACCGCCTGGATGATCGATCCCTACCTTGACGCCGACCGGGGGATGCCCCTTTTGGACATGGCCGAATTCCGGGAGGCGGTCCGCCGGGCGGACGCGGCCGGGTTGTCGGTGATGGTTCACGCCATTGGCGACCAGGCCAACCGTGAGGTGGTCGATGCTTTTGCGGCGGTGCCGGGAATCGCGGCCGCTGGAACCGATGCCGCCTATCCCACGCCGCTGCTGCCCCATCGGATCGAGCACGCCCAGATGATCCGGCCGGCCGACATCAACCGGATCGCGGCGCTCAAACTGGCCGTCTGCATGCAGCCGTCGAACCTGATCCTGGACATCCGGATGATCGACGACTCCGTGAGGGAGCGGGGCCGGTGGACTTACGCCTTCCGATCTTTCCAGGAGGCCCGGGTCCCCCTGCTGTTCTCCTCGGACGCCCCGGTCTGCGACCCCAACCCCCTGATGGGCATCCACGCCGCCGTGACCCGGACCCGGCGGGACGGGAGCCCCGAGGGCGGTTTCTACCCGGATCAGCGGGTGAGCGTTGAGGGGGCTCTCCGGGCTTACACCGCCGTGCCGGCCGCCTATTACGGGCTGGCTCATGAGCTGGGGACCATCACGCCGGGCAAGCGGGCGGATCTGGTGGTCCTCGACCGGGACCTTTTCGAGATCGATCCGGCGACCATTCCCGACGTTCAGGTCGGCCTGACCCTTTTTGATGGGCGGGTCGTTTACGAAAACGAGAGCGCCATCCGCTCAGGCTACCAGTAGCCCATCCAGAGGTGGGGCGGCCGTCGGTGCCCCGGGAAACCCGATATGTCGATCCGGCCCAAAGTCATTCTCTGTGCCACCGATTTTTCGGCCCACGCGGCTGGGGCGTTGGCCTACGGCGAGGCTCTGGCCAGGACCTTCGGCGCCGGACTGCTGATCTTTCACGCGGTCTGCTTTCCGGCGGTTCCCGCCGGTGGTGACGCCGGGCCTCGCCGGGGTCCGTTGAGCGATCGGGTTCGCCGGACGGCCGAAGCCCGGATCGGCGAGCTGATGGATGGGTGTTCGGTGGCCTGGGAGCCGGTGGTGGTGGCCGGGGACCCCGTGGATGAGGTGATTCGGGTGGCCGGGGAGCCCGGCCGGGGCGTGGATCTGGTGATCACCGCATCCCATGGCCTTTCCGGCCTGCGGCGCTGGCTTCTGGGGTCGGTGGTGGAGTCCCTGGCCCGGACCCTGGGGCGCCCTCTTTTGGTTACCCGGGCCGCCCGACGGCTGAAAGCACCGGTCTCCCCCTTCCGGTGCATCGTCGCCGGATGCGGCCCGGGTCCCGACCCCGGTCCGGCGGTGGCGGCGGCCGGGGGCCTGGCCGATGTTTTCGGAGCCCGGCTTCACATTCTCCACGCGGTGGAGTCTCCGGCCGAGGGATGGCCGGACGGGGAGGACGCCGACATCCCTTATGGTGAGCGGGAGGCGGCACTGATGGCGAAGCGAAGGCAACGGATCGACGAGGCCCTGTCCGAAACCGTCGGGGAAAGCGCCCGACCGGATGCGGCCATCGATCTGGTGCCGGGGGTTCCCGGCGAGATTATCCCCCAACGGGCTCGGGAGCTCGGCGCGGACCTCATCGTCGTCGGGGTCCGCCCCCATCCGGGGCTCCGGGGAGCGATCACCCCGTCCACCACTGAGGCGGTTCTCCGTCATGCCCGCTGCGCGGTCCTCACCGTGCCGGATGGCCCGGAGTCGATGCCGTGACCACGGGAATCGTCCGGGACGCCAGGTATCTCGGCCACCAGACCGCCGAAGGCCACCCTGAATCTCCGGAGCGGCTGGCCGCCGTTTACGATCGGTTGCCGGATATCGAGGCGACGGGACGCATAGTGGGAATCCCCATCCGGCCGGCCCGACCGGGGGAGATCCTCCGGGTCCACTCCCTCGATCATCTCCAGCGGATCGCCGCCACCGCCGAAACCGAGGCCACCGCTCTGACCGCCGACACCCTGGCTTCACCCGGCTCTTACGAGGCGGCAATCCTGGCGGCCGGCGGAATGTTTTCGGCCATCGAGGCCGTGGTGGAGGGGCGGATTCAAAACGCCTTTGTCCTGGCCCGGCCACCGGGGCACCATGCCGAACGGAGCCGGGCCATGGGGTTCTGTCTCTTCAATACGGTGGCCCTGGGGGCCCGTTACGCCCGGGAGACCCTGGGGCTCGACCGGGTTCTCATCGTCGATTGGGACGTCCACCACGGCAACGGGACTCAGCACGCCTTCGAAGACGACCCGGCGGTCCTCTTTTTTTCGGTCCATCAGTCGCCACTCTTCCCCGGCACCGGATTTTTTACCGAGGTCGGGAGGGGGCCTGGTGAGGGGTTTACCATCAACATCCCGCTGGGGCGGGGTTACGGGGATGCCGAGTACGCGGCTCTTTTCGAGACGGTGCTCCGGCCGGCGGCCCTGGCCTTTGCTCCGTCGCTGATCCTGGTCTCGGCGGGTTTCGACACCCACGTTGACGACCCGGTGGGCGCCATGCGGATGACGCCGGACGGGTTCGCGGCCCTGACCCGGTCGCTGATGATGGTGGCCGATGCCGTCTGCCGGGGGCGGCTCGTCCTCGTCCTGGAAGGCGGGTATAATAGGCGGGCATTGGCCGAATCGGTGATGGCCGTTATCAATACCCTGGCTGGCGACCCGGCCCCCGACCCGGCGACCCTGGCCGAAAGCGCCAATCGCCGGCGAATCGATCAAGCGGTCCGGCGGTACCGCCATGTTCACCGCCCCCTGGGAAAGCTCGGATAGCGTCTGGAGAGGAAAGTGCTCAATAAAATCAAAATCATGGAAAGCTCGGTGGCCAAGTGGGACCGGATCATCGCGGGCAAGGGGTCGGACGGCGGGGTTCTGGACTGTCCCCCCTGCCGGATCTATTACATGCTCGTCTGCTACGGCTGTCCCATCGCCGATTACACCGGCAAGAAGTTCTGCCAGGACAGCCCTTACGGGCCGTGGCTCCGACACCAGATCGACGACCACGATCGGCTGATCAAGAAGGTTTACTGTCCCGAGTGCGAGCGGCTCGCCCGGGACATGCGGGATTTCATGGCGGAGATCGTGGCCCATCTCAAGGCGAAGGAGGCCGACGGCGCCGATGACTGAGGTCCCGTGACCCCGATTCCCATCGGGCCTTCCGTGGTGGCCCGGGCCGGGGAGCTGATGCTCCTCTCCGTGGCGGCCGCCGGCCATTGCCGGCGGGCGGGGTACACCGTGGCTGAAGCGGTCGCCGCCGGCCTGATCCTTCCCCTGGCCGCTCTGTCCGCTGCGTTCCAATTGGCCGACTTGACCGGGACGCCGGCCGTCGCCGTGGCCGCCGAGGCCGGGCTGGTCCTGATCGCGGCGGCCGCTCTCCTCGGCCGCGACTCGATCGGCGCGCTCCGCGAGATGACCGTCGCCCTGATCTGGATGGCCCGGCATCACCGGGCGGTGGCCGGCATGCTTCTGGTGGCCGTTGGGGGTGTCGGGATCATTCTGGCGTCGCCGTCGATGCCGGCGTCTCCAGCCGGTCTATGGCTCGATGCGCCGCCATCCCCCATCGGTCCCGATGCGCCGGGCAATATCGTCATCCTGACCCGCCTTTTCAGCGGGGGGGGCGGCGGGTCCGGGTTGCTGGGCCTCTGGGGCTATCTGGCGGCCGGGACGGCCACCTACGCCATGGCCCGCCGCTACGCCTGGCCGCCCACGGCGGTGACCGTCTCCATGGTGGTCCTGAGCTACCCACTGTTCGTCCAGGCCGCCCTCTTTCCCGGCGGGGTCACGCTCCCGGCGGCGGCGGCGGCCCTGGGCCTTCTTTACATTCACCGCCTGGCGGAATCCCCCACCGGCGCCGACCTGATCCTCATGGGGAACGTTTTCGCCTTCTCCATCGCCGCCGGACCCGCGCCGTTTGCCCTCGCGATAATTCTTCTGGGGCTCGCCGCCCTGATCCTCTACCGCCGCCATGGATCTCGCATCTGGTGGACCCTGCTCAAAGGCGCCCCCCGTCGGGCCTGGGCGGCCGTTATCCCGCTGCTGATCCTCTCCCAGATTCCCCGGCTGACCGTCAATCTGCTTCGCGAGGGAGCGGCTTATCCGCCGTCACCGGTCCCCGTCAACCCCGACGGGATTGTCGGGGCCGTCGGGAACCTCCTGCGGGACATCCTGGCGACCGGCGCCATCCCTGCCCCGGCCGACGCCCTTGTCCGGGATCTCACCGGGGTCAGCCCGGCGACGGTCATCGAGCGCCTCTACGGCGGGCTGGTTTTTCCCCTGATCGACGGCCGGGGGGCCGCCGTCCCCTTTTCGGTTCTTCCGGACCCGGCTTCCCCGGGCGGGTTCGGTCCCCTGGCCCTTCTCCTGGTCCTCCCGGCCATCGGCTACGCCGCGGTTCGAGGCAGCCGGCGGATCAAGGCCATGGCCGTGGCCCTCCTCGGCTACCTCTACTTGCTGACCCTGATGGTGGGCTGGACTCCCGAGGCAATGGCATTGCTGGCCCGGATTTACGTCCCCGGCGGGTTCTGCGTTGCCCTCATCCTGCCCCCCTGGCGCCTCACCCGGACCGGCAAGCGGATCATCCAGGGGATCTGCCTGGTTCTGCTGGCCCTCTCGGTGGCCTCCCTCCTACCGCCCATGGCCCCATAATCGGTTCAGAAGCCGCCGCCCCAAGGTCCGAAGTCCCCGGCCGCGTCGTGTGCGGTTCATGGAGTACCGGCTCCGACGGGCCCGATCAACCGACACCCCCACGATCACCGGAATGCCTCGACGGGCGAGCGCCAGGGCAGCGGGGATCACCAGCTTAACCTCGGGATCGCCGGGGATTTCCAGGGCGAAAGCTCCCGGTACTCCGGCTGACGGGGCCGGGGCGCCGGGCTTTGCTCCCATCCTCTGACGAAGCACGATGATGATTCCGCCGGCTTGCCGGGCGACGGCGGTGGTCAGGGCCGGGCCGCCGGCCAGCAACCCGGCCGCCTCGACGACGGCGATGGTTGTCCGATCCGGATGACAGATCCAGCACCCCACCGCGGCGGCCACGGCATATCCCGGTTCCGTTGACCGCGATGGGGTGAGAAAGGCTCGGTCGCCGATCATGGGCAAGAGCTCGGCCACCAGGTGGGCCGGCTCGCCTGGGTCGGCGACGATGACGGCTCGAGGGGCAACGGCTTTCGTTAGGACGTCGAAGAGTTGGGCCGGATTGACCCCTCGGCCCCGGCGGGCCAGCCAGGCTCGGCGATAGAGGGCCTTGTCCCGGGCGATCCGCTCCCGATCCGCTGACTCTGGCCGGCCGGAAGGCCGGGCCGTCCCGGCCAGTTCGAAAAGCAGGGCATCCAGAATAACCCCCGGATCGCCGGGGAGGATCAGGTCGGTGTCGGCGGCCGGCGGCATGTTCCCTCGGGGAGCGGCGATGATCCGGTGGACGGCCCGGGATGGAAGCGCCGCTCCCGAATCTAGGCCGACGGTCAGAAGGCAATCACAGCGATATAGAGCGCGCCGGGCCGCCGGCACCCCATCCGGCCCCTCGCTCAGGCCGACGTGGAGAGGGTGATCCGCCGGAAAGACGTCGATGGCGGCCAGGGATGTGGCCACCGGGGCGTCGAGGGCCTCGGCCACCTGGATGCACCGGGCCCCGTGACCCCGGCAGCCCGGCCCCAGCAGCAGGCCGGGGGATGCCGCCTCGATCAGTCCGGCGGCCGCGGCCGCCGGAACCGCCGGATCAAGCGGGGAAGGCGGGTCGGGAATGACATCGACCATAGATTCGGCCTCGGACGCCGGAAAGCGGATCCGGACCGGGCCGGCCGGATGAGCCGTGGCGATCCGGCAGGCCGCAACGATCTTAGCGGGCAGGTCGTCTTCGGGACGGATCGCCACCGTGGCCTTGATTCCCAGACCGTCACCATCCGCCGGGTCGGCCCCGCCGGGGGTGATCACCAGCAGCGGGATTTCCGACGCCGCCGCTTCGGCAAAAGCCCCTTCGGCCGCCGGGAGGGATTCGACCGGAATCAGGACCGCGCCTGGATCCCCGGAGAGCCGGGCGGCGGCCATTGCCATGATAACCGCCGCTTCTGGGGAAGGGGCGACAAACAGCCGTTCCGAGGACGGGGCATCGGGAATCGGGGGGATGGTAAAGATGATCCGGACGGAAAGGGTTTCGATAACGGCGTCGGTGGTCAGCCGGGGGTGGGCGGCCTTCATATCCGAGTCAAGCGGGGCCACGAGGGAATCAATGTCCGGCGGCAGCGAAAAAGCGCGGGGGATCGGAGCAGATCGGCTTTCCGAATTCGTCGATCAGGGGCATGCCGATGATCATCTTCACCGTGGATTAAGCCGGATGACCGAGCCCCGATCTGATGATTGATGATTTCCAAAATCTAAAATCCAAAATCTAAAGTCCAATGCTTTCCCAATCCGCCCTTCGAAGAACCGGTATGGCATAGCTCGATGGGTTTGTCCATGGTTTCTGGAGCGGCGGACGGGAATGATCCGTTGGCCCATTCGGAGCCGGCTGGGTGGTCGCAAACGAGGACGGGCTTGGTCTTTCTCCAATGCCCGCGGCGAGAGCGCCGTGAAGTGGGACCGTCGCTTCGAATTTTTCTTGACAAAACTTGTCATCCCGACTATTTGATATCTTTTGCTAAAAATCGTGACCGATCGGGTCATGAACCGGCAATGAGAACCCAAATAATTGAAAGGAGAGTCAAATCAATGTCTGAGTTAATCCCCCCCCATGGTGGAAAAGGGCTGACCTGCTGTCTGCTGGAAGGCGCCGAGCTGGATGCCGAAAAGAAAAAGGCCCAGGGCCTCAAGAAAGTAGAGATCTCCCCTCGAGTGAAGGGTGACCTGATCATGATGGGCATCGGCGGCTTCAGCCCGCTGACCGGTTTCATGAGCAAGGCCGACTGGCGACGGGTCTGTGAGGAATACTTGCTCACCGACGGGACCTTCTGGCCGATCCCGGTGACCCTGGACGCATCCAAGGAAGACGCCGACGCCATCAAGGAAGGCGAGGAAATCGCCCTCTACGACCCGGAGCGTCAGGAGATCATGGCCACCATGAAGGTCCTCGAGAAATACGAGATGACCCAGGCCGATAAGGAGTTCGAGTGTGAGCGGGTTTACATGGGCGAAGGCACTCCGACCCCCGAGGAATTCTGGAAGATCGCCAAAGACGATCATCCGGGAGTCCAGATGGTCATGAACCAGAAGGCTTTCAACCTGGCCGGCCCGGTCAAGGTCCTCTCCGAGGCCGAGTATCCCACCAAATATGGTGACATTTACATGCGGCCCGAGGAATCCCGGAAGATGTTCGATACCCGGGGTTGGAAAGAGGTGGCCGCCCTTCAGCTTCGGAACCCGATGCATCGGTCCCATGAATATCTGGCCAAGATCGCGGTGGAAGTCTGCGACGGGATATTCATCCACTCCCTGGTCGGCAACCTGAAGCCCGGCGATATTCCGGCCGATGTCCGGGTCAAGTGCATCGAAGTCCTGGTCAAGAACTACTTCGTGGCCGACAAGGTCGTCCAGGGCGGCTATCCCCTCGACATGCGGTACGCCGGCCCCCGTGAAGGCCTCCTCCACGCCACCTTCCGTCAGAACTACGGCTGCTCCCGGATGATCATCGGCCGCGACCATGCCGGCGTGGGCGATTTCTATGGGATGTTCGAGGCCCAGACCATCTTCGAAAAGATCCCCCAGCCGGAGGAAGAGGGCAAGGCCCTGCTCTGCACCCCGCTGAAGATCGACTGGACCTTCTATTGCTACAAGTGCGATGGCATGGCATCCCTCAAGACCTGCCCCCACGGCAAGGAAGACCGCGTTCTCCTCTCCGGCACCATGCTCCGGAAGCTTCTCTCCGAAGGCGGCGAGCTTCCCGATCACTTCGGCCGCGACGAAGTTGTCGAAATTCTGCGCGAGTACTACGAAGGGTTGACGGATAAGGTCGAGATCAAGACCCACAAGGCCGCCACCGGCGCGTAAAGTCCCGTTGTCCGGCCGGAGGGTCTCGCTCGGAGAAACCTTTCGGTTCCGCGGGTTGAGTATTGCCACCGGTTTTCCTCGGAGAACCGGTGGTTTTTTTTATCCGTCCGGAATCGTGTCCGTTTCGGACGGTCGATGCGGGGTCGGATGATAATTCGGATGCGTTTTTCGGTTGTCCTTCCCGAAAATGGCGCGTATAGTAGGTATGAGCCGAGGGTGGCGGCAGCGCTTCAGACGGTTAGCAAGCCGCGGGGGGAATTCTTCACGCTTGACAAAGAGGTCCGGGAATGGGTTACGTATCGGATACCGATCGCTCTGCGGAGATAAGCCGCGATCTTTTTCAAAAGGACTTTGAAATCCTCGAACTGTCCCCGGATGCCGGGCTCGACGAGGTGGAAACCGCTTATCAGACCCTCACCGCCGCCTATTCACCGGATGCCGTATCCATGGCATCGCCGGTTAAGGACGAGATGGAGAAGCAGCGGCGGAAGGAGAAAGTCGCCGAGATCGAGGCGGCCTACCGGAACCTGATGCGGCTGTTCGGGGAAACTCCGTCGGAGCCGGTGCCGGAAACGGTGCCGACGGATGGGGATGGGGATACGGAGGATGCCGAAACCTCCGCAACAGCTCGGATTGTGCGCAAGGCGCCCGAGATTCCCGCCGCCGAGCGGGCCGCCGACGGGGGAGCGGCCATCCGGGAGATCCGGGAAAGCCTCGGCATTTCCCTGGAAACGATTTCCACCGAGACCAAGATCCGGATCAAGGCGCTCCAGAACATCGAGGCCGAGCGGTTTGCCGAGCTGCCCCCCGAGGTCTATGTCCGGGGATTCATCAAATCCATCGCCGTTGCACTCGCCATCGACCCCGCCGCCACCGTTCGGAACTACATGGAGCGCTACCACCTCGCCACCGGCGATTCCAAGCAGAAGCGGTATCAACAACCATCCCGGTTTTCTTTCCGCCGGGGACGGTAGCCGCGCCCCTTACAGCATTTCCGGAGTAAAGGCCACCACCTCGTCGATGGACGACGCGCCCGTCAGGAGCATGACCAGCCGGTCGAACCCCAGAGCATTGCCGGCCGCGGCCGGCATCCGCCCAAGTGACGCCAGAAATGGTTCAGGGATCGGCGGCCGGGTCCCGTCCATCGCCTCCCGTCGGACCACTTCCGCCTCAAACCGCCGGCGCTGGATATCCGGGTCGGTGAGCTCGGAAAAGGCGTTACACAGCTCCAGCCCTCCCATATACAGCTCGAACCGCTCCGCCACGTCCGCTTGACCCGGTTTCCGGCGCGCCAGGGCTCCCTGGGCGATCGGGTAGTCGAGGAGAAACACCGGCCGGCCGAGGCGGGCCAGGGCGGGCTCCACCGCATCGGTCAGGATTTCCTCGAAGCGATCCTCGGCCAGGGCCGCCTCGGGGGACCGGTCCGCGAATCGGGCAAAAGCATCCGCCACCGTCAGTCGGGGCCAGGGGGCGGTCAGGTCGATGGTACGGCCCTCCCGGATGATCCGTTCCTCGCCCAGCACCCGGCCGGCCACCCACCGGATCAGGGCCTCGGTTTCCGTCATCATCTCGCCATAATCGATACCGGTCCGGTACCATTCCAGGAGAGTGAGCTCCGGGAGATGATGCCGCCCCCGCTCATTGGCGCGAAAAGCCTTTGCGATCTGATATATCCGGGAGTAGCCCCCGGCCAGAAGCCGCTTCATGGACAGCTCCGGCGAGGTCTGGAGAAACCAGGTGCCGGCGGCCACCGGCGTGATGTGGGCCTCGGGGGCGTTGGCGGGAATCCGGATGGGGGTTTCCACCTCGAGGTAGTCCCGGTCGTCGAAAAATTGGCGGACGGCCCGGCGGATCTCCGCTCGACGGATAAGGTGCCGGCGCCGGCCGGCGACCATTGTTGGGGCCGGCGAGGCTATGGCGGGGTTCGGTGGAGATACCGGTCTCGGGGCCGGTCCTGGAGAAAAGCCTGCTGGAAAGTTCCCGGATCGGCCGTGTCGTACCAGTCCCGGGCCTGGGTTTCGCAGGCCGAGCAGGCCTTTCGAGGGATCTGGACGGCCAGAATCCGGCCGCGCTGGTCCGACGCGGAGTCGATCCGGAGTGCCCCCGCGCAGTCGGTGCAGACGCGGAGGGTTTCCCGCTGTTTTTCGAAGATTCCGTCGGTGTCGTAAAAGATGTTCCGGCTTCGCTCGTCAAACTGCTTGCCCGCCCGCATCTCCTCGCCCGTTGTCTTCCGGCGCTCCCACGCATTCAGGATCTTTTCCCCCAACGCCTCGATGTACCGGGTGACTTCGCCCTTCTGCCGGAGCTGGTCGGGGTTGTAGTCGGGCTCCGTGACCCGGCTGTAATCGACGCCGGCCATGGCCAGGATGATTCCGACGTTGACATAGGGCAGGGCCCCTTCGATGGAATATCCCCCTTCGAGCACGGCGATGTCGGGTTTGAGCAGCTCGGTGAGCCGGGCATAACCCTGGGCCGAAAAATTCATGTTGGTGAGGGGATCGGAGTAGTGGTTGTCCTGGCCGGCCGAGTTAATGATCAAATCGGGCTTGAAATCCGCCAGCATCGGCAGGACGACCTCTTCGATGGTGTAGAGGAATCCCTCCGGCCCGGTCATGGGCGGCAGGGGGATGTTGACGGTGGTCCCGGCGGCGGTGGGACCGCCCAGCTCGTGGGGAAATCCGGAGCCGGGGTAGAGGGTCCGGCCGTCCTGGTGGAGGGAGATGAACAGGGTGTCCGGGTCGTGCCAGTAGATGTCCTGGGTCCCGTCGCCGTGATGGCAGTCGGTATCGACGATGGCCACCCGGTTCACCCCGTAGGCGGCCCGGAGGTATTCGATCATGATGGCTTCGATGTTGATGTTGCAAAACCCCCGGGACCCGTGGACCACCCGCATGGCGTGGTGACCCGGCGGCCGGACGAGGGCGAATCCCCGGTCCACGCGGCCCTCCATCTTCGCCATTCCCACCGTCTTGGCTCCCCCGGCGCTGATAAAATGGGATTCGGTGGCGACATTCCAGACGTCGGGGACACAGAAATGGACCCGCTGGATGTCGTTGACGGTGACGAGGTCCGGCTTGAGTTCGATGATTCCCTCGATGTCGAAGAGGCCTTCCTCGAAGACCTGATCCTGGGTGTAGAGGAGCCGTTCCTCACGTTCGGGGTGGTTGGGGCTGATGGCCCAGTCAAAGGCCGGGAAAAAGACCAGTCCGGTTTTGTGCGCGGCACGCGGCATGGGGTCACTCCTTGAGGGGGCCATCTTCAGGGGACGGCCGTATCGGTGAGCTTCCGGGCCACCGACTCGAAGCCGTAAAGCAGGCCGGGCTTGACCTGAACCCGGACCCGGATGTTCCGGCCCGAGGTGTAGAATCCCTGGACCATGTTGAATTGCATCTCCTCGATGACCTCGGTCTCCAGGTCCGGCTCAGCGGCCCCGGCCGCGAGCGCCTTCTTCCGGAGCAGCTCGGAGGCCTTGGCCAACGCCGTCTCCTTGGAATAATCCCGGTTGATCCGTTCCGAGTAATTCTCCTCCGGGGCGGTGGCGATTCCCTGGTGGGTATCGGCGAAAAGCGTCACCTCGCAGGTGGTCCGGGCCAGGGCCGCGCCGATGGCGTTGGCCACCGCATGGCGCGGGACCACCGTCACCCGGTAATCGGACAGCGCCGCCAGCCGTTCGGCAAACCAGGGGGCCGGCCCGCCCAAAACGAGGATCTCCGTCGGCCGGACCGTGTGCCCCTCCTGGAGCTCGTGGATGGTGTAAACCGGCTTGCTGTTGATTGCGTCGATCATCTTTCCGGCCGATGCCAGGATTTGCCGGCAGGCGGCGTCGATAATCCGGTCGGCGGCATCCGCGGGGTCCAGTCCCATCTCTTTAGCCACCGCGGTGATGCCCTCCATCGCCCGGTCCCGGTCCCCCTCGGCCATCCGGCCGGCCACGGCAAAGGCGTCGGTGGGGGTGGGCACCGGGCCGCCAAAGGCCATGGCGGGTCCCCGTCGGTCCGGGCCGACCCGGACCGACTCCCCATCCACCTTGACCACCGAATCGCCGCCCACGCCGATGGAACGGGTCTCGAGGGATCGGATGAGGGTCTTGTGATGATCGACCGTAATTCCCAAAGGCTCCAGGACCGGAGCCCGGTCGATGAGGATGGCCATGTCGGTGGTGGTCCCGCCGATATCGAGCACGAGGGCGTCGGTGTCCGGGCTGGCGAACGCGATGGCGCCCATGACGCTGGCCGCCGGGCCGGACAGGATGCTCTGAGCCGGGAAGTCCAGGGATGCGTCAAAGCTCATGGTCCCGCCGTCGGCCTTCAGGACGTGGATGGGAACGGTCAGCCCCTTGTTTTCCAGGGAGCGCTTCACCGCCTCGAAAAACCCCTTGTGAATCGGTCGGACCGCGGCGTTCAGGTAAGTGGTGGCGATCCGTCGGGGAAAGTTGAGATTCCCGGAGATCCGGTGACCCATAAAGATCTTGCCGAAGTCGGGACGGATGATCTCGTGGATCGCCAGCTCGTGGGCCGGGTTCCGCACCGAAAACTTCCCGACGATCCCGACATTGCGGATGCCGGCCGCTTTCAGCCGGTCCGCCACCGATCCGATTTCTTCCGGGTCCACCGGCTGGACCTCCCGGCCCCGGTGGTCAATGGACCCGCCGACGGGGTAGAACTGCTCGTTGGTCCGGAACAACGCCGGGTCGATGCCGGGGCCGCCCGAAACGACCATTCCCACTTCCGGGGGCGTCCCCTGGATAATGGCGTTGGTGGTGAGAGTGGTGCTGAGGACTGCCCGGCGGATCTCGGCCGGATCGATCCCCTCAGTGATCCGCTCGATGCCGGTGAGCACCGTTTCGAACAGGGCCGAGGCGTCGGTGGGGACCTTGACCTCTCGAATGAGGCCCTCGGGTCCGATCAAAACAACGTCCGTGTGGGTTCCGCCTACGTCGAGTCCGATGATCATGGTATGTTATCCTGATGGGTTGGCGGTGTGATGGCCGGGGCACGGGCTTCCGCCCGCTGGGCGGCCGAAACCGCCTATGGCCACGTAACGCATCAAGTTCGGATGCTACCGGAAACGGCGCCGGTTGTCAAATAACGGCGCGGCCGGACCCCGCCGCCGGACGGGAAACCGATTGAAGCCGGTCCAGCCAGATTCCCAGATCCTCGGGGCGGATCGCGTCGGTGGCGGACAGGGTTCGGGTCATCGAGACGCCGGCTCCATCGAAGCGGACCTCGGTAACCCCATCCTCGAAAAGGTCGGCGATCCGGTGCCGCCACCGATCGTCCGCCAATGCCTTGTCGGTGGCATCCGGGGCTTTCGTCTTCACGGCAAAGGCCAAGTCGAAGGTCGGATCGCCGGTCGAGACCGGCCGGGTCAGCCCCAATTTCAGGGCCGCCCCGTCGAGCGCGGTCCGGGGTCTTACGCGAAAGTCATGAGCCTGGGGGATCAACAGGGAGATCCGCGGAGTGGCGGGCGTCTCGGGGCTCTCCGGGGTCAGGGCGCAGCGGAAGGGTATCCCATCCCACCGTCCGGAAACGACGGCGATCAACCCCCATCCCCGAAGTTCGATCCGGCCACCGGTTACCCCGGCAATTTCCTCAAGAGCTCGCCGCGCTTTCCGCCCATACCATCTGATGATCAGAGCGGCGATCAGCGCCGCCGCGATCAGGGCCAGTCCAACGACAATAAGCGCGGTCAGCATGGGCACCTCGATTCGGGGGATGAAATGGCCGGAAAAAAGGATTCATCCGTCCGTCAATAGATAACGTGTAAGGCTCCGTCGGCGAGTCCGATGATGGCGGCGGGTGATCCTGATGGGTGGCGGGGTGCTAGCCGGGGTAAGTCCCGCCGCCCGGCCGGAACCGTTGATGGTCACCATCCACCCTTCCCCCTTTAACCAATCCCCATAGTAAACCGAAAAGCTGTCGATGTAATCAATGCCGGGCTTCTTGAAGAATAGATTGAGTCCGGCCTGACTGTGGAAGACCGCTCGTGAATAGGCACTTATTGGATGGCGGGTCAGCTCAATATGTATGGGCTAGATGGCGCGAAGCGCCCGCTCCAGCGAAAAATCAGCGGCAAATGGGGGGCTGGAGCATTAGTGGAAGCCCCCAATTGTCCGCTGTACTGCCTTGTTAACAAGCTTTTTATAGGCGATTTTTCCATTTTTTGGGATTTCTTTTAGCATGAAAAACTGCAATTATGACCATTTTGTTCTGCTCGGTAAAATAGAATACGCCATATGGAAATCGACGAACAATAATTCTTCTGATATTTTTGTGTACAAAAGGATAGGATTCAGGATTACGAGATATCCTCTCAATTGCTTCTTCCAGACAGAGGATGAATTCTTCTCCCAAACCCTGCCTCTGAGTTTCATACCAATGATATGATTCTCTGACTTCCGCTAAAGCAGCTTTCCGGAATTGGACTTCTTTTATCATTTTGAATTTCTGACTATTTTTTTTACTTCTGCCCAAGAGTAGCCTTCTTCCGGAGATAAATCATAATCAGCGATCCTTTTGTCCAATTCATCTCTTTGTTCATCAGATAATTGTATTTTTTCATTTTCAGCGGCTATACTGTCCCATAATTCTTCAACAATGAGAATTCTTTCAGCAATACTCAGCTTCTTTAATTCAGAAATATCGTGTTGATGTTGTTCCATTTTTCCTCTCTTCGTTGCGGCCTGTTAACGCAAAAGTCAGCGGCAATTGGGGGATGGAGTGAGCGAAGCGAACGGAAGCCCGCGCTGTCCGGTTGAACGAATGGTTCAAGTAAGCCGCTACGCGGCAGAAAGAAAAATGATATCAACCATATAGTTGCTCGCCAGCCAATCTTTTCCCCGCTCTTCTCTGAAATCTGCTATAATGTATCTTTACCGGGGCAATCACTACCGCCAATCAACCCCTTTTGAGGAAGGAGTGTTATTATGACAAAGGCCATGAAAACTCAATGGTACAACAAGACCATCGATGCTCTTCAACTGGCCGGGATGAGTGAAAGTACTCAGGAAAGCTATGCCCTGGCCGTCCGAATGCTCATCGAGCATTTCGAGAAAGACCCCCGCCAGATAACCGAAGGGGAGCTTCATGCCTATTTCCTCTACCGCCGGAATGAAACCCGATGGTCGCCCAGCACGCTCAAGATCTGTTACCGTGTCCTGAAATTCTTCTTCATCAATGTCCTCCAACAAGATTGGCACCTCTTCAATATCCTGAAAGCCCAGCCCGAAAAGCGCCTCCCCTGCGTCCTCAGCCGGAAAGAAGTTTACCATATCCTTCGATATGTGAAAACGTTTCACAACTTCGTCTTCCTGGCCACCGTTTATTCTTGCGGTCTCAGGCTTCAAGAAGCGCTTTTTCTCGAGGTATCCGACATCGATTCCCACCGGATGCTGATCCATGTCCAGAGGGGAAAAGGACACTTCAGTTTCATCCGCACATCCACTACGTGGTTCCGGGTGGCGCGTTGTCCTCGGAAGATGGCCGGTGGCATCCTTCACG
>CAZWGY010000017.1:0-23221 GCA_964633575.1 uncultured Desulfobacteraceae bacterium | reverse complement strand
ACTAATTTTTAATTCTAATTCGTGTTATTCGTGTTATTCGTGGTTAAATAAATTCGGCCATGATCATCGTTTGGCCATACGTTTCACCCGGCTCACCAAACCCCTCCCCCCGGCCCCCTCCCCTAAAGGAGAGGGGGTGACATCAATTGCCTGATCCGACTGAAATCATGGCATGATCATTCCCCCCTTCCCTTCAGGGAAGGGGGGCTAGGGGGGTTAGGTCCGGACGCCGTGTGGCTGAAATGATGATCAAACCCATAAATTCTAATTTTTTCGTGGTTTAAATCCGTTTTCATGCACGGTGTTGATCGCGGTGCCCGCCCCGGTCTCATGAGTTTATCCTCAAAATATCAGATATATGCCTGGGTTAAAATTCTTCGTGCGCCTCCATCTTGACCAAATTTCCCAATTTCTGAATGGACACCGGCAAAGCATTTGTCAGGCCGGAGCAATTGTGGTAGAAGAACGGGTCAGGGGAGCGGAGGCTTGGCAGTGCCCATCCGGAAATGGCCAATTTGCCCCATATTTGCGTTGCGCTCAAAAATTTATCCTCGGAATACCGAAATAGATGCCCGCGGTAAAGTTTTGTGTGCGTCTTGATTTCGACGAAACACCCCGACTCCTGGATGGACACTTGGTGAAAATAAAACAAATAGAGGAGGCATGCGATGCAGCTTACCGGAAAGCTGGTTACGGAATCTCCCATATACCGCGGAAACGCCCGGAAAACCCTGTTTACTCGGGATGGCGACGGCACTCACCGCCTTGTCAGTCTGGCCGGGGAGATTTCCGGAACCGCCCAGGCTCTGATGGACGCCTTTACCGGTCGTTCCAAAAACGGTAAGAACGTGGGGCTTATAGATGCGTTGTGGGAGCGCCTCTATGGCGAGACCATGCCCGACGGCCTCATCGAGCGGGTGGATTGCAAGCTTCAGAAAGACGCTTATCCCCGGAACCGGTTTTTCGACATGCGGATGGGGATCAAGCTCGACGATGACCGCTGGGCGGCTGAAGCCAACGCCAACTACAAGATGGAAACGGTCTTGCGCCGGTCCACCTTCGACTTCAACATCTCCCTCCGGGACAAGGTCTTGAAAAAGGGAGAGAACGAGGACCGGTTCTTTTATATCCTGGAAGAGATGCGGGCCGGGCGGTTCTGGTTCGGAGCCGGAAAGAGCAAGGGGCTCGGCCGAATCCGGCTGGAGATGGACCTTCCCTTTTCAGTTCCCGAGACTCCGCCCGCCATTCAGGCCGGGGTCAACCATCTCCAGATCGATCTGGCTTTCGAGGCCGACAACCCGCTTCTGGTGGGCTGGAGCTGGGGGAAGGTGGATCCACAGACGGCGGCTTTTCCCGACATCGAGGCCCGGCTTCTTATCGAGGGGATGAAGGGGATTCCCGAGCCCATCCGGAATCGCCTGGAGATGGCCTTGGGCGGGGCGATTCTGAACCCCGAGGACTGGAAGGAGAAGTTCGCCGAATACCTGCCCCGGATCACCGCTATCTGGCTCAAGGAGCTTTCGTCGGCGGAAGAGTCGGCATACGTCCTGCCCTCGGCGGCGGTATCGAAGCTGGGCAAGGGCAAGCACGCGCTCAATAAGAAGCTTCTCAACAAGATCAAGCCGTTCGCCGATCAGCCCTTTCCGAGCCTGGAGGCGGCCGACGAAGCCTTCCGGGAGGCTCTGGGGAAAAAGGCGAACATGGCCAAGCGGGTCACCGACCTGGTGGAGCACACCCAGTCAACCCGGGATGCCCTGGACGAGGCGGCATGGGATTCGGTGGCTGATGGTCTGGGACTAGATCGGAGCCTGGGCAAAACCCTGGCCGACAAGATCGACGACGAGCTGGCGATGGTCAAGCTCCTCACCCCGGCCATTCAGGAGATCCTCCCGTCTCTCTACCAGCAGGTGGACCAGCAGATCCGCTTGATCCAGAGCGATGCCTGGGTGGACGAGGAGATCAAGAGCCGTGAGGAGCACCTTCTCATCAAGGAGATGCTCAAGGACGGCAAGATCACCGAATACCAGTGGAACGATCCGGGGATGGTTCCCGAGGGGGTTCGGTCGGGGACCTGGCGGGAGTTTCTTGATGCCCACAGCCGGGTCCAGTTCCGGCACATGCTCAACTCCACCAACCTGAACAAGAGCATCACCAACGACCGGAACCACATCGAGTTTCTGAAGACCTACCGGGACCGGGTTCGCCAGGAGCTCTCCCAGCCAGACCACATCGATTTCCGGGCCGGGGGCGTCGGCAACCGCGAGATTTCAAGGAAATACGGCAAACCCTACGACACCGTTTTCATGCGGATGCTTTCCTGGGCTCCATCCGGCCGGGAGGCGGGAGCGTGGGAGATCTACGTGCCGGGGGCCACCATCAAGGGGGCGTTCCGGAAGCGGGGCACCCAGGTTCTCCGGACCCTCTGGGGCGAAACCCGGAAGACGGCCTCGATTATCGACCGGCTCTTCGGGGCTCAGGGGCAGCGGGGGATGATCTTTTTCTCCGACGCCTATCTGGTGGACCCGAATGATCCCGGCCAGGCTTTTTGTTCCATGGACGGCATCCGGATGGACCCGGCCACGGGCAAGCCCATCGAGGCTTCCAAGCGGGATTACCTTTACGCCTACGGCAACAGTTTCCGGTTTCAGCTCCGGATCGACCTGGCCGACATCCGCGAAGCCGACCTGGAGCTGGTTTCCATTCTCTTTCACCTCATCGACGACTTCCGCCGGGGGGAGGTTCCCATTGGCGGGGAAAAGACCTCCGGGTTCGGCTGGGCCGAGGTGGATGTGGACCGGATCAGCTTTTTGTGTAACGACGGCGACGGGGTTGCCCGGCAGCTCTTTGGGGACGCCGATTCGGCTCCCGAGGGGATCTGGCGGCGGATCGAGCTGACCGGGGATGCGGCGGCCCGGGCGCTTCGTCCTAGCCGGTCCATCAACGCGGAAGGGGGGGAGGCCGGACGGACTCCGCCGGCGGCGAAGGCCGGGTTTATCTCCCATCGGGCCTTTGGCGGCCACTGCGGGAGCCTCTGGGTAGAAGCGACCCTTCTCACTCCGCTGAACATCCAGGAAAGCGGACAGCCTTCCTTTACGACCGAACTGCCCGAGGGGCCGGTCAACGGGTGGGACGCCTTTTCCATGTCGCCGCCCGAGGCGGAACGGCGGGGGGACGAGCGGGTCTATGCCCTGCCCGGCCGGAGCATCAAGGGGATGATCCGGAATATCTACGCGATCGGGTCCGACTCGAAGAAGGAGAGCGTTGACATCGCCCGCCTCAACCCGACGGACCGGCTTTTCGGCTGGGTGGGCAACGGACCCAACCAGGCTCTCATGGGCCGGGTCTCCGTGGGGTTTGCCCGGTTTGACGCCCTCGAGACCGCTCCGAGCTGGTTCAAGGTCCCCTATCCCTACGGCAACTGGCAGTTCGTGGGCGGGGCCTGGAAAAAGCAGTCCGGGGCTCAGGCAAAGGTGGACCGGGTGGCGGATCATTGGCGGCTCTTTCCCCACGCGCCCCTGGCTCCCGCCGTCGAGACGATGGACACCTTTTCGCCGGACACGGTAGCGGCGAGCTATTTCCGGGGGCTTATGCCCGGCGAGCGGGTCCGGTTCCGGATTCGGTTCTGGAACCTGGAGGATGAGGAACTGGCCCGGCTCCTCTGGTGCATCGCCCTGGAGCCCGGCCTGGCCCACAAGATCGGAAACCACCGGTACCTCGGCTTTGGCAGCCTCCGCCTGGCGATCCTGCCGGAAAGCCACCTGATCGATTGGGCCAAACGGTATGCCGGCGAGGAGACGGACTGGAAGCTCCCCCTGTCGCCCGAAAAGGTGATCGATCCGAAGGTCGTCCGCAACATCGAGGCTCTGAGACAGGCGTTGGATGCTCAACACCTTTGATTGGATCCGGCGCTGCCATCGGGGGGATGAGCTCCTGGCCACCCTGGAATACATCGATGTGGACCCCGATCTGTTTGCGGCGCCGGACCAACTTGGACCGCCGGTCAGCCTTTTCGAGCGCCCCTGCGGCCGATGTTGGATTTACCCCAGTCTGGAGACGGCCAAACAGCCCTTCTGCCGGACCTGCCTGGCCATCAGTGCCCGGGCCCGGAGCCTTCGGATCCGGGCGGGCCGGAGCGTCGTCGCCTGGGGATATGTCAACCGGCTGCCGGCCGGGCTGGTCGAGCGGGAGGGCTTTTACGCCGACAATCTGTTCGGTGCCTATATCCACGATGACCGCCATTTCCTGGTGATGCTCAACCGGCAGCGGATCAAAGCCTGGCTTCAGGAGATTTTGATCTACCATGGCGACGGGATCAAGGGGCTGATCCAGATCACGCCCACCACTCCGGGAGGGCCGAAATGGGGAATGGGCGATGCTCTCTGCCGGGCCATTCACCTTGATTCCCGGTTTCCCCTGGACTGTCTGCGGGTCCGGTTCTACTCGTCGCCATACCAATTGTTCTCGCCACGTGACCGTGACGAAAAGGGGATGCTCACCTTCGAGGTGGCGGCCTTTGTCCGGCTCCTGGAGATGGCCACGGTCTTCCGTTCCCTTCTCCGGCCCCAGGAGCAGATGATGCTCCACGAGCTGGTCCACCTCAAGAACAAAAAAGAAGAGCAGTTCTACTGGGGCCGCTTCATGGGATACCTGACCCCCGAGGCCCGGGACATGTTGAACGCCTGGAAGATCCGGTTGTGGCCGTCAGCCCAGGTGAAGCTGCTCTACGAGCTTCTCGATTATGTCGAGTATCCCTATTAGCCTGCTTCGGTATCTGTTTGTTTGCCGGGTCACCGCATCCCTGGCGCGGGTCCATGGAAACCCCGCCGTTGCTCTGTCCCGGATTCTCGGCGAGACCATCGCCGCCCGGCTGCCCACCGTGGACGCTCGCCCCTGGCATAAGTCCATGGCGGCCTGGGAGACCTGCCAGGCGGAAAAAAGCAACACCAAAAGGATGGTCTATATGGGGCGCCATCGCTACGCTGCCGTCCCCACCGATCCCTGGCCCATTGCCGCTGCCTTATGCTTTTATCCCGCCAAAAAAAGATTCGGCGAGGGGGAGCTCGTCCTCTGGGAACTCAAGCTCATGGGCACCAGCGCCGACCATGGCCATTTTCTGGAGGTCATTCTCCCGGCGGTCGAGGATATCGGATACCGGTTGAATCCGGAGCTTGCCGATTCCAATAGCTTGTGGGGGAGCTTCGAGCTGAAGGGGGTTTACGTGGCTCACGGCGCCCGGTGGGCGCCCCTGGTGGAAAACGGTCAACTTGATTTGCGCTATCGCCCCACGCCCACTCAGTGGTCCGATGGCTGGGCTCGGCGCTTCGACCCGACCCGGGGCTTTACTTGCCTGGAGTGGCTGAACCCCTTTTCCTTGAAGGTGCTGGTCGGCGAGCACCGGCGGATGATCAAGGTTCCCTCGGTCCGGAACATCCTGAACGCCTGGGTGGAGCGGATGGCCGTTTTATTAGCCGGTCGGAATGCCCCGCCGGAGGCATTCTGGGACCTGATGAGCGAGGCGGAGGCCGACGCCCTGCGGGCGGCCTTTGTCCAGGCTGATACGATCCCCATGAGCCGCTACGATTTCCGGCCGGTGCCCGCCCCCTGGCCCGGCCAATGGGTCGGCCGCCAGACCTTCACCCTGCCCATCAGTGGGGAGCTGATCCCCTATCTCGCCCTGGCCGCGATGTTTCATGTGGGGGAATACACCCACTATGGATGCGGCACTTTTCTATTGAACGAAGATTCTCGGAAGCGGTAAGGCGGCCGGCGCCGGGCCGGCCGCCCGTTTGGTTAACGCCGCTGAGGCGCCTTTTCCCATTCCTCGATCTCGGTTTCCCGGGACACCTCCTCCCAGCCGGAAAACATGGCCGCGATGTGGGAGGTGATGGTGTGGCCGGTGGTGGTCATGTAAATGTGGACGATGAGAAACGACAGGATAAGAAACGCCATGGCCATGTGGATCGCCGCCAGGGTTCCGAGATCCAGCCACCCGTCAACCCCGTAAGCCGCCCAGTCGTTATAAAGGTAGTAGATCAATCCGGTTAGCATCTGGATCGGGAGCAGGACCGCCGACAGCCCCAGGTAGGTGAGCCGCTGGAGGGGGTTGTGCTTGGCGTCCTTCCGCTTTTTCACCGGATGGGGCCGGCCCCGGAAGATATCGATGGAATAGTACCGGATCACGTCTATGAGCTTCCGGGTGGTGGGCACGTACTGCCGCCATTCGCCGGTGGTGGCCAGCCAGAAGATGATGAAGATGTAGAGGACCAGCCAGGAGATCCCCAGGGTGTTGTGAAGGGAGACGGCCGATCGGAATCCCAGGAGAGTATAGGTCCCGTGGACCTCGAGGCCGGTGATCAGGAGCCCGACGATGAGCGCCGCCTGGACCCAGTGCCAGAACCGTTCGAATCGGGAGTAAAGATAAATCTTGATCATGTCGGTGGCGTTTGCCGTCGTCATCAGGAAGTCTCCTTTCTGCCTCTCGAAAAGATCCGGCCCAGGCCGTGGAGGGCGACTCCGGCCAGGGATGCCAGCACCACCGCCCAACCGAGGGTGTCGATGAATCCGGAGCGGTCCCGGCCGGGCATATAGAACCCGGCCAGGTTGGCCAGCCGGCCATCCCTGGAATGACAGACCCCGCAGTCCAGACTGGCCTCCTTGGGAGCGACCATGTGGGTGGTGGGAAAGACGTAGGACGTCTCCACGAAATCGTACTCGCCGCTGAACGGCAGCCCGGCGTATTCCATCCCCCGGGTCAGAGCGAGTTTCCAGTCGAAATTGCTCCAGAAGGCTCCCGACTCTTTATTCCCGAACAGGTGGGGGATCAGCAGGGTCTTGTTGACCTTGTCATAGGGCTGCTTGCCCCGGTGGACCTTGAACGGGAATATCCGGGAATGGGAATCATCCTGGCCGCCGGCCGGCCAGCTTACCCGGACGACCCCGGATGGGTCGATCATGTCGGTGGCGGTGAGGGTGTTGATGGACCCGTTGAACCAGTAATAGCTAGGGGCGACGTTTTTTCCCCAGCGGAACTCTCCCTTTTTGGTGTCGTAGGTGGGTTTGTCCAGGGGCCCTTTGATTTTGTAGGGCTTGCCGTCTTTCTTCTTTCCGGCCTTGGACCAGTCCCACCAGAGCTTGGTGGGGTTGATCCGGGCGAATTCCGGGATGTGGCAGCTCTGACAGGCCACCTTATCGGTGTGGTGGTTCGGCTTTTCCCCTGCTTTGTGGGGAGTGGCGGTGTGGCAGGATTCGCACATGATCTTGGGGATGAGGTCGTCTTCCACCAGGCTTTTGCGGTGGGTCAGCGCCGGTGTGGAATAAATCCGGCCGGCGATCTGGTGCCGGGTGGTGGTGTGGCACCGGACGCAGTCGAAATTCCGGCCGTCCACCCCCATGTGAACGTCTAATGCCTGGTTCGGCTTCATCAGGGATGAGTCGAGGTCCCCGTGTTTGACCCCGTCTCCGCCGCCGCCGGAGAAATGGCAGGTGCCGCAGTTCCGCCGGCTGGGCCGGGACACGCTCTGGGCCACCCGGTTCCAGTCCGGCGGCTGGTAGGTCTTCCCGTTGCTCTTGAAGACGGTGGGCTTGTCAACGGCGTGGCCGGCACCGGCGGGAAATTTCTTGTAGGTCCCGGTCTGCTCGTGACAGACGAGGCAATCGACTTTGGTGGGGTCGGAAAAGTCGAAGGTCTTGTCCTCCCAGCCATAGCCGGCGTGGCAGGATGTGCAGCGGGGTTCGTTGCTGTGGATGTTGATGCAGAAGTTGTTGACGGAATAGCCGGCCTTGCCGACCTTCATTCCCGGAGCCGCATTGGGGTCGAGCCAGGTCCAGTGGATGGTGTCGTGGAACTGCTCGGCGGCCTCGTTGTGGCAGGACAGGCATGCCTGGGTCACTTCGGGGCCGGATTGAAAGGGTTTGCGCAGGATCTCGTGCCGGGAATGGTCGGCGGTGATCCAGCGGTCCGGGGTTTCGGTGGCCTGCCGGGCCATGGTCCGCCCCGGGGCCGGGGCCTCAGCCTCCGGAGCCGCCGTCGCGAGCCCCGCCCACGGGATGGCCAGGCCGATGGCCATCGCCAACGGCCGGATGACCCGTCTCCATCGCTTCCTCGTTCCCTTCATGGTTCCTCCTCTGGCTGGGATTAGGTCCGCGGGGCCGGTTCGGCCCCCTCTATCCGGGTCCTTCGGGCCGCCGGAGCGGCCGGAAGGATGAACCCCGGTTGGGTAATCGTCGGCAACGCTTAATCGGGCGACGGCTTCAAGCCCTCGGCCGAGATCAGCTCGCCGATGAAGCTGCCCACGATCACCTTGCTTCGGATCCGTACCGGAATCCGGCGGGCGTCGGCCGTGATCCAGATTTGGATCCGGGCGTCGTCGCTTTTTTCGAAGACGCCGCCGATATGCTTGATCTCCGGCTCCATCAAAAAGGTGTCAAAGGTCCGGCCGTTGACCTTGATGGTCTCCCGGCCAACGTAGGTGGCCTTGCCGATGACTTGTTTTTTGCCGTCGGTGACCGGGCGCTCGATGGTCCGGCCCGCCGACGGGTCGATAAGCCGGACGTAGTAAAACGCCGACAGGGGGTCGAAGGTCCCGGACTGGACGGTCAGCGGGTCCCGGGCTTTGCCGAAATTGGTGTAGTGGGCCAGGTTTTGGTCCCAGTCGAAGGTCACCACGACATTGCGATGGGTCTTGCCCTCCCGCTGGCGTTTCCGGTAATAGAGGGTGTGGGTCATGTCCGGGTCGGTGAAGGCGTCGATCTGGTCCCGGACCTTGTAAATGCGGTCCAGAAACGAGGTCGTCCGGGCCGTCAGCCGGAAGTGACGGGCCGGGGTTCCGTCAACATTCGATTGCGGCAGGACCTCCAAGGTCGCCTCGCCGGCTTTGATAAAGCTCCATTTCAGCTCGAACCGAAGGATCTCGCCGGGGGCAAAGGGGCGGTCGATGGACTCCGCCAACCCGTCCGTCCGGGCCATGAAGGTCAGCGCGAGCAAGAGGACCGCAAGGGGAAGAAGCCACCGGCTGAAAGCCGTTCGTTGGTAGGGGGCATGCTTTCTCATGGAGGGATAATAGCCTATCTTGACCCGAGGATCAAGCGCCAAGCGGCGGTCCCGCCCTTTTCCTTACGGCGGGGCCGTGGTATAGGAAGATCGGAACGAGAACCGATTTGATGAAAGGGGAGCGGATGGCGAAACAGGAGCGGGTGCGGATCTGGAAAAACGACCCGGTGGGACCGGGATATCACTGCATGGGGTTGCGGTCCGATCGGATCTACGAGACGGCCCGGGCCGGGCAGTTCGTTACTCTCCGGTTTCCCGACGGGATCGGGCCGCTGCTCCGCCGGCCCTTTTCCATCCATCGGCGCTCCGCCGCCGGGATCGAGCTGCTTTACCGGGTGGTTGGGGGGTTCACCCGGCGGCTGGCGCATTGTGAGCCGGGGGAGGAGATCGATCTTCTCGGGCCGCTGGGCAATGGTTTCGATGTTCCACCGGGGATCCGGCGAGGGGTCATGGTGGCCGGCGGGATCGGCGTGGCTCCCCTGCGCTTTCTGGCCGACGAGATCCGGGAGCGGGGAGATGACCCCGCCGGCTGGACTGTCTTTATCGGCGGGCGGACCCAACATGATTTGCTTTGCGGAAAGACCCTTCGGGGACTGGGGCTGACGGTGGTCACCGCGACCGAGGACGGATCGGCCGGGGTTTTCGGGCGGGTGACGGTTCCTTATGAGGCGGCGATGGCTCGGCACCCTCCGGAGATCGTCTGCGCCTGCGGCCCGGTCCCGATGCTCCGGGCGGTGGCGGGAACGGCGGCGGCCGCCGCCGTTCCCTGCCGGGTCTCGGTGGAGACGGTGATGGCCTGCGGCCTCGGAGCCTGCCTCGGATGCGCGGTGGTGCCCGCCGAGGAAACGGGCGGATACCGGCATGTCTGCCGGGACGGTCCGGTCTTTGACGGCGGGGCCTTGAAAATCTGATCCGGCCGGGCACGATTTTCGTTGACTTACCCGATTGGGCCATGGTAAAGGCACAAACTTCAACAGGGGCTCCGGTTGGAGTCCCGGCGGGCCAGACGATGGTCCGAAGGAGGTTTTTCCCATGAAACGGGAGAACCTGAAATATTTGCGGGAGCTGGCCTATTTCGCGAGTATCGGCTTGTCCGTCTCCCTGTCCATCTTTATCGGGCTGGCCATCGGGGTCTATCTCGATCGGATGGTGTTCGGCACTACCCCGTGGCTGACTCTGATCTTCCTGGTGATGGGGATCATCGCCGGGTACCGGAACATCGGACTGGCCATCCGGAAAAGCAGAAACCTATAGCGCGACGTGAACACAAGCGAGAATGGACGGAGTGAATATCCAAAAGCGGATATTGCGATTTGTGATCTGGGCGAACTGGATCCTATTCGCGGCGGCGATGGTGATCGGAATGGCCACCGCCCCTCCGGCTTTTGTCCGGGGGATCTTTTTCGGCGGGCTCATCGTGACCGTCAACTTCCATCTCCTTTACCGGACCCTGAGAAAGGCTTTGACCCCTCCCTATCTCGCATCCCACCACGTGGTTCTGGCCAAGTACTATCTTCGATTTTTCATCAGCGGGCTGATTATTTTCGTGCTGATCGCCAATCAGTACGTCAACCCCATCGGCCTGTTCATCGGGCTGTCGGTTGTGGTGGCCAGTATCATGCTGGCCACGATCAACGAATTCCGAAACCTTTTCATGAAGGAGGCAATGTAAGGTGGAACATCCATATCTCTTCTTCGTCAAGCCGTTTGAGTGGGTGGGGCTGGGGCATTTCGCCCACACGTACCCCCATGTCGTTTATTCCTGGGTGGTGATGGTGGTGCTCATCATCCTCGGGCTCATCGCCACCCGGGGGGTCAGCATGATCCCCACCAAGGCCCAGAACGTCTTCGAGGTGATCATTTCGGGGATCGAGGAGTTCATGGTGACCGTAACCGGCGAAGAGGGACGGTGGCTGTTCCCGCTGGCGGGGACGGTTTTTCTCTACATCGCCATCAGCAACCTGGTGGGGTTGATCCCCGGATTCTACCCCCCGACCGCCAGCCTGAACACCACCCTTTCCTGTGCGCTGACGGTGGTGATCTTCACCCATGTCCTCGGCGTCATGTACCACGGGCCCTCTTATATCAAGCACTTTCTGGGGCCGGTCTGGTGGATGGTGCCCATCATTTTTCCCATCGAGATCATCGGCCACCTCGCCCGGATCCTCTCCCTCTCGTTCCGGCTCTTCGGCAACATGATGGGCCACGAGCTGGTGCTGACGATTCTTTTTCTTTTGGCGGGAGCCTTTTTTGCTCCGCTGCCGATCATGGCACTGGGCATCTTCGTGGCTCTGGTTCAGGCGTTCGTCTTCTTTCTGCTGTCGATCATGTATTTCGCCGGCGCCATGGAGCACGCCCACTGATAACGCGGTATATCGGCTTCACAAGTTGATGGGACAACGGAAGAGGCCGCTTTTCATCTATTTCCAAACCATTTTCATTTAAAGGAGGTAAATCAGAGTATGGAAGCACAAGCACTGCAGTTTTTCATCGCGAGCGTTACCGCCGCCGGTTTCGGGATCGCCATCGCCGCCTTCGGTTGCGGCATCGGCCAGGGTATCGGACTGAGATCCGCCGTCGAGGGGATCGCCAGAAACCCCGAGTCCTCCGGTAAGGTCACCGTAACCATGCTGATCGGTCTGGCCATGATCGAGTCGCTGTGTATTTACGCCCTCGTCGTCTCCCTGATCCTGATCTACGCGCATCCGCAGGCCGCGGCCATCGCCGGCCTGTTCACCGGCGGCCACTAATCCGCAGCGGGCCTTTGCCCGCTGATTCGCCTGACGTGTATCGGGCCGCCTCCCTGACGGGGGGCGGCCCGATTTGTTGGGGCGCCCGCCGAAGCTCCGAACCCGGACCCCGGCTGAAATCGGTTGTCAGACGGCGGGGCGTGCGGTAGATTGATCCAGACACAAGGAGGTGCGACCGATATATGAAGACCATCGAGGAGATGACGCTCCTGTATGAGATCAGCAAGGCCCTCAACAAACACCTCGATCTGCGCAAGTCCCTCTACAAGGTGCTCGACATCCTGTCCAGCTCCATGGGGATGGTCCGGGGGACCATCACCATTCTCCACCCTCTGCGCAACGAGATCTTTATCGAGGTGGCTCACGGCATCCCCCAGACCGCCATCGAGAGCGTGAAATACAAGCTCGGCGAGGGGATCACCGGCCGGGTGGTCGAGACCGGAAGCCCCATCGCCATTCCCAAGATCAGCGAGGAGCCGCTTTTCCTCGACCGGACCGATTCCCGGAAGCTCAAGCAGAGCGACGAGCTCTCCTTTCTCTGCGTGCCCATCAAAAAGGACGACAACCAGGTCATCGGAGCCCTCAGCGTTGATCGGCCTTATGACGGGAGCTATTCCCTCAAGGACGGGACCAAGCTGCTGTCGGTGATCGCCACCATGGTGGCCCGGCACGTGATCAACCTCGAGACCATCCGCATCGAAAAGGAGCGACTCCGGGAGGAGAACCGGCGCCTGAAACAGGAGCTGGAGAACCGCTACCGGATCACCAACATCATCGGCAACAGCAACAAGATGCGGGAGGTCTTCCAGATGATCTCCCAGGTCTCCCGGAGCAACGCCACCGTCCTCATCAGGGGGGAGTCGGGCACCGGTAAGGAGCTGGTGGCCAACTCCATCCACTACAACAGCCACCGGGCTCAGAGCCCCTTTGTCAAGGTCAACTGCGCCGCCCTCCCGGTTACCCTCATCGAAAGCGAGCTCTTCGGCCATGAAAAGGGGGCTTTCACCGGGGCTATCAAGCAGAAAATCGGCAAGTTCGAGCTGGCCCACAAGGGGACCATCTTTCTGGACGAGATCGGCTCCATCAATCTCGACGTCCAGGCCAACCTTCTCCGGGTGCTCCAGGAAAAGGAGCTCGAACGGGTCGGCGGCCACAAGACCATCAAGACCGATGTGCGGGTTATCGCGGCCACCAACAAGAACCTCGAAGACGCCGTCGAGGCCGAGACCTTCCGGGGTGACCTCTATTACCGGTTAAACGTTTTCCCCATCTACCTGCCTCCTCTGCGGGAGCGGAAAACCGACGTGCTTCTTCTGGCCGACCATTTCCTCGAGCGCTACGCCAAGGAGAACCACAAGGATATCCTCCGGTTTTCCACTCCGGCCATCGATATGCTCATGGCCTATCACTGGCCCGGCAACGTCCGGGAGCTGGAAAACTGCATCGAGCGGGCCGTGCTCCTGTGCGAGGAAGGGGTCATCCATTCCTACCACCTCCCCCCGACGCTCCAGACCGGCAAGGAGTCGGGGACCCTCCCGAACATGTCCCTCGAAGACGCCGTCGCCGCCCTCGAACGGGAGATGATCGTCGATGCCCTGAAGAACAGCCGGGGCAACATCACCCAGGCCGCCAAGGCCCTCAACACCACCGTCCGGAAGTTCGCTTACAAGGCCAAGAAGTATGGGGTGGAGTACCAGCGGTTCCGCTAGCCTAGAGCCCGCCTTTCCGGAGGATCGCCACCAGCAGCCAGATTCCCATGACGGCGGCGGCGGTAAAGACGATGATTCCGATCAGGGAGATTCCGAAGAACAGCGGCGGGATTTCCGAGATGACGATCAGCGCCGAGCCGATGAGGAGGGCGGCGATGATGATGGAAAAGGAGAGTTTGTTACTGATCCGGTCGTGGGTGTCAAGCACCCTGTCGATGTTCGGCTGATCCACCTGGAGCCGGAGTTGGCCCCGCCGAATCCGCCGGGCGATCTCCAACGATTCCTGGGGAAAACTTTGCAAGAACCCCATCAGCTCGGTCGAGAGCTGGAGGAGATCCTCGCTGATCCGATGGGGGGAGTACCGGGCCAGCTTGACCCGTTCCAGAAAGGGCCGGGCCCGGACGATGAGGTCAAAGTCGGGGTCCAGAGCCAGGGCGACCCCCTCCACCGTGCTGAAGGCCTTCATCATTAAAAAGAGGTCCGCCGGGATGCTCAGGCCGTGCCGGGCGGTCACCCCGAAAAGGTGTTGGATCACCCGTCCGATCCGGATTTCCCCCAGGGGCCGGTGGAGATATTGGCCCATGAAGTCGGCCAGATCCCGCTCCAGGGCCCGGAGGTCCGGTTCCTTTTCGGTCCGGGTCAGTTTCAGAAGGGCCCGGCCGGCCCGGCGCTCATCTCCGTTGACGGCTCCGTCGAGGAGATCGACGAAATCCTCCCGGGTGGCCCGGTCCACGGTTCCCATCATCCCGAAATCCAGAAGGCAGATTACGTTGTGGGGCAGAACGAAGATGTTGCCGGGGTGGGGATCGGCATGGAAGAATCCGTGGTCGAAGACCTGTCGGAGAAAGAGCCGTGCCCCCCGCTCGGTGACGACCTTCCGGTCGATCCCGGCCGCGTCGAGCCGGTCGATCTCCGAGACCTTGATCCCCCCGGTCACCAGCTCGGCGGTGAGAACCCGCTCGGATGTCCGGTCGCGGTCAACCCGGGGGACGAAGACCGTGGGGTCGCCCAGAAAGGCCCGGCTGAACCGCTCCATGTTTTCCGCCTCCTGAAGGTAGTCGATTTCCCGCTCCATCTGCCGGGCGAATTCCTCGACCAGGGCCACCGGCCGGTGGAGGGCCAGCTCTTCGATGTGGCGTTCCATGAGGGTGGCCAGGTGGAGCATGATCTCCACGTCCACCTCGACGATCTCCTTCAGGCCCGGCCGCTGGACCTTCACCGCCACCTCGTCGCCGCCGGGAACCCGTCCCCGGTGGACCTGGCCGATGGAAGCCGCCGCCAGGGGGGTCTCTTCCAGATGGGCAAAGACCGTCTCCACCGGGGCCTTGAGCTCCAGCTCGATCTGCCGGCGGATCTCTTCGAAGGGGCAAGAGGGGACGTCGTCCTGGAGGTGGATGAGCTCCTGGATCACCGGAGCCGGGAGAAGGTCGGACCGGGTGGACAGGACTTGTCCGAGCTTGATGTAGGCCGGACCCAGCTCTTCCAGGGCCATCCGGAACCGGCGGGCCCGGGGCAGGCGGGTTACCGGCTGGCTCCCGGCGGCGATGATCCGCCGGCCGATTTCGATGTACTGGTCGATGTGAAGCCGGTCCACCAGATCGTCGAATCCGTACTTGAGAAGCACGGAGAGGATCTGGCGGTACCGGTTGAGGTGACGGTACGTGCGTCCGATGACGCCGATTTTCCGGATGCTGAGCACGGGGCGGGTTCATGAGCGCGACCCCGCCGGGTATGGGCGGGGCCGCGGGATGGACGGTTTATTTCAGTCGGCCCAAAAGGGCGCTGGCGATGGTGTTTTTCTGGATCTCCTTGGTCCCCTCGTAGATCTCGCAGATCTTGGCATCCCGGTAGAACCGTTCGACTTCGTATTCGAGCATGTAGCCGTAGCCGCCCAGCAACTGGATGGCCTCGTCGGCCACCTCGACGGCCGTCCGCCCGGCCACCATCTTGGCCATGGAAGTGAGCATCGGGTCGATCCGGCCCTGGTCGAAATTCCAGGCGGCCTTGTAAACCACGAGCCGGGCGAGCTCGATCTTGGTGGCCATGTCGGCGAGCTTGTGCTGAGTGGCCTGGAACTGGCCGATCTTCTTGCCGAACTGCTCGCGAGCCTTGACGTAGGCGAGGGCCCGGTCATAGGCTCCCTGGGCGGTGCCCAGCCCCTGGGCCGCGATGAGAATCCGGCTTTCGTCGAAGAACTCGAGGACCTGGTAGAACCCCTTGTTTTCCTTGCCGATGAGGTTTTTGGCCGGGACCCGGACGTCCTTGAAGCTCACCTCGGCGGTCTGCATCATCCGGATGCCCATCTTGACCCCGACGCTGGCCGTTGACAGGCCGGGGCGGTCGGCCTCCACCAGGATCAGACTCATTCCCCTATGGCTCGGGGAAACGTCCGGGTCGGTCTGGCAGAGGACGGAGTAGAACCCGGCCAGGGGGCCGCCGTTGGTGATGAATATCTTCGTCCCGTTGATGACCCAGTCGTCGCCGTCCCGGACCGCGGTGGTGTCCATCCGGGTGATGTCCGATCCATGGTTGGGCTCGGTAAAGGCCCCGCAGGACAGGACCTCCCCTTCGGCCACCCTGGGCAGCCAGGTCTGTTTCTGCTCGTCGGAGCCGAAGTGAAGGATGATCTCCGAGGCGAAGTCCGCCAGGATCAGGCAGGCTCCCACCGACGAGTCCCCCCGGCAGAGCTCTTCGGCCACCAGGATGTTTTCGGTCACCCCGAGCCCCTGGCCCGAGTATTCCTCGGGAAAGTGAATCCCGATAAATCCCAGATCGGCGGCCTTTTTCCAGATTTTTTCCGGAAAGGCGTGGGCCTCCTCCAGTTCAAGGATCACGTCCTTTTTGAACTCGCCTTTGACGAAGTCCCGTACCGCCTTCTGAATCTCTTTCCGTGATTTTGAAAGCTCGAAATCCATTATCGCCTCCTGAATTAACTTCTTTGAATTTAACCAAAAAACTCCCGTTGAATACCACAGACGGGGCGGCATTGCAAGGGGTTTGCCAAGGGTTCGATCCCGGATTTTCCGGGACCGCCGGGCGGCCGGAGTCAAAAGTTACTTGACTGTTTCGGTCAACTGGCCTAATTGTTTACCTATTATTCTGGAGAGGGGTTCAGAATCATTACCAGTGAAAGGAGCGCTTCCAACATGTCGTTTTCCATCGCCCTGGCGGGAAAAGGGGGGACCGGCAAGACCACGCTGGCCGGGTTGCTGATCAAGTATCTCATGTCTAAGGGAAAATCTCCGATTCTGGCGGTGGATGCGGATGCCAACGCCAACCTCAACGAGGTCCTGGGGCTCGAAGTGACCGACACTTTGGGCGATGCCCGGGAGGAGATGAAGGGGGGCCGGGTGCCCAACGGGATGACCAAAGACGTCTTCATTTCCATGCGCATGGAGCAGGCGGTGGTGGAGGCCGAGGGCTTCGACCTGGTGGTGATGGGCCAGCCCGAGGGGGCCGGCTGCTACTGCGCCGCCAATACGCTCCTGACCGGCTTTCTGGAGCGGCTCACCGGAAACTATCCCTACGTGGTCATGGACAACGAGGCCGGGATGGAGCACATCAGCCGGCTGACCACTCAGAACGTCGATCTGCTCCTCATCGTGGCCGACACCTCCCGACGGGGGCTCCAGGCGGCGGTCCGGATTCATGAGCTGGCCGAAAAGCTCCGGATCGGGGTCGGGCGGAGCTGCCTGGCGATCAATCAGGCCAAAAACGGGGTGAGCGATGCGGCTCGGGCAATCATCGACGCGGCCGGTCTCGAGCTGGCCGGCATCATCCCCGAGGATGAGACCATTTACGAATTCGACCTCGCCGGTCGGCCCACCGTGGAGATGCCGGCCGACAGCCCATCCGCCGCGGCGGCCTTCGAAATGTTCGACCGGATCATCGACTCGGCGCCAGGGGCACCGGGAAAGGGGTGATTGGCCATGAGACGAACCGGCTTTCTTTACGACGAACGGTTCATGCTTCATCAGACGGGACCTTACCACCCGGAGGTGCCTGACCGGCTCGCGGCGGCCTATGCGGGGATCAAGTCGGCGGGGCTTTTGGACCACTTGATTCCGATCCCCGCCGTCCGATCCCGACAGAAGTGGATTGAAATGGTCCACCATGTCGCTTACATCCTCCGGCTGGAAGAAGCCTGTCTTTACGGCATGACCGAGTTCGACTCCCCGGACAATCAGATGTGCAAGGAGACTTACGAGATCGCCCTTCTGGCGGTCGGCGGGGTCATCGAGGCGGCCCGGATGCTCATGGAAGGCGAGATCGATAACGCCTTCTGCGCCGTCCGCCCACCGGGCCATCATGCTGAAATCAATAAAGCCATGGGCTTTTGTTACTTCAACAACGTGGCCATCGTCGCCCGGTATCTCCAGAAGGAGTGGGGCGTGGAACGGGTGGGAATCATCGACTTCGACGTCCATCACGGCAACGGCACCCAGCACATCTTCGAGCACGACGCCACCGTCTTCTACTATTCCATCCACGAGCACCCTTCCTTTGCCTATCCGGGGACCGGACGGGAATTCGAGAAGGGGACCGAGGCCGGATACGGCTACACCCTTAATTCCCTCGTCTTGCCGGGGCAGGGAGACGCGGAATACCAGGCGCTCTTCGAACGCGATCTCAGACCGGCCTTTGAAGGGTTCGCCCCGGAGGTGATCCTCGTCTCCACCGGCTTCGACGCTCACGAAGAGGACGACATGTCCGGTGTTCGTCTGAGCACCGGCTGTTTCAGGTGGATCATGGATGAGGTGATGGCCCTGGCGGACCGGTATGCCAGGGGACGGGTGATTTCGATTCTGGAAGGCGGATACGTCCTCTCCCGGCTCCCGGAGCTCGTCAAGGACCATGTGTCGATACTGCTGAAGGATTAACCCCAACGGTTTGGAGGCCCAACACATTATGTTTGTGGATAAATCAATGACCCGGAAGGTGGTGACCATCTCCGCCGAAACTCCCATTCTCAAGGCCCGGGAGCTGATGAACGAGCACGAGATCCGCCACCTGCCGGTGGTGGATGAGGATGGCCGGCTCCTGGGGATCGTGACCGACCGGGATGTCCGCAGCGCCATGCCCTCCATCCTGATGGACGATTTCGAATCGGGCTCGGTCCGGGAACGGCTTGCCACCGTCACCGCCCGGGACATCATGACCGCCGACCCGGTGACGCTGTCGCCCATGTACACCATCCAGGACGCGCTGCTCTTGATCCAGAAAACCCGGGTAGGGGCTTTTCCGGTGGTGGACGAGGATGGGCGGCTGGAGGGGATCATCTCCGTCCGGGATCTGGTCCGGGCCTTTACCAATGTCCTGGGCATCGGGGAGCCGGGAACCCTCATCGGGATTCTGGTCGAGCAGAAGGTGGGTCAGCTCAAGAAGATCGTTGACGCCATCACCGAGGAGCGGATCTCCGTCGGCAGTATTCTGGTGGCCCGGTACTGGGACGAGGGCAAGCGGGCGGTCTTCCCCTATCTGCTGACCAACAACGTGGGCCGGATCAAGCGGAAGCTCCAGGACCTGGGCTTTCCGCTTATCGACCCCATGGACTGGTATCTCGACCGGCTGCCTCGGAATGAATGAGCCGGCGGCCCCACCCGGTGAGAACCTCTTTATCTATTATCTCCAGGGGGTGGTAAGCGTCGGGCCGGGGGAGCTGGGTCCCGGTTTTCTGGGGAACTGGCGCGAGGCCGACACCGCTTTTCTCTTTTTTTCCGAGCCGGCCGACCGGCGGGTGGACCGGTTGGTGGAAGACGATCCGGAGCTGACGCTTCTGGACCGGTTCGAGATGCCTTACGACCAGTGGCACGGCGGGGCGGTAACTCCTTTCCGGGTCGGCCGCCTCGCCGTCCGGCCCCCCTGGGTTCCGGCTCCGGCCCCGGATGGGAAGTCGGTGGACATCGTGCTTGACCCGGGGGTGGTCTTTGGAACCGGGACGCATCCCACCACGGCGGATTGTCTGGCCTCCCTGGAACGGCTGTCGGACCGGACATCCCTCGACCGGGTTCTGGACCTGGGGACCGGGACCGGGCTGCTGGCCATTGCCGCCGCCGGCCTGGGATGCGGTCGGGTCCTGGCGGTGGACATCAACCCGCTGGCGGTGGCAACGGCCCGGCGGAACGTGGTCCAAAACGGGATGGCCGACCGGATTCTGCCGGTGGTGGGCCGGGCCGAAACCCTGGCGGCCCGACCGGCCGACCTGCTCATGGCCAATCTCCACCATGCGGCCACCGACCAGCTCATTGATGAGGGCGGATTGACCGATAAGCGCTATGTCCTGTTGTCGGGGCTGTTGCGAAGCGAGGCCGGCCCGGTCCGGGAGCGGCTGGTCCGCCGGTCGATCCGGATACTTGAGACCCGTCAGGATGACGGCGTCTGGCATACGATCCTGGGCGCCGCCGGCTGACGTCCCGCCCGGAGGCGGTCACCCAATCCGAAAGGTGGAACATGGAAATCAAGTGCTGGGGATCTCGAGGGTCGATTCCGGTTTCCGGGAAGGCGTATGTGGAGCACGGCGGCGATACCACTTGTCTGGAGATCCGGACCCGAAGCGACGACCTCATCATCGTGGACGCCGGCACCGGTATCCGTCGCCTCGGCAACCAGCTTATCAGGGGGGATCGCACCGATATCCACCTCCTCTTTACCCATGCCCACTGGGATCACGTCATGGGGTTCCCCTTTTTCAAGCCCATCTACATGGGCCGGTTTTCCATCCGGATGTACCGCTGCCCCTTTCCCGGTTACGTGGAGAAGATGCTCGGACAGGTGATGAAGTCCCCCTTTTTCCCGGTCCGCTACGACAGCCTCCCCGCCCGGATATCCTATGCCGAGGATTGCGGCGATCGGTTCCGGATCGGCTCGGTCACCATCCACCCCATCCATCTCAGCCATCCCAACACCGGCTACGGATTCAAGTTCGTCGAAGACGGTAAGACCTTTGTCTTCATCACCGACAACGAGCTGTTCCACCATCACCCCAAGGGGCTCACCTATGATGACTACGCCGCCTTTGCCCAGGGAGCCGATCTGCTCATCCACGACGGGGAGTACACCGAAGCGGAGTACGAGCAATATCGAACCTTTGGCCACTCCACCTACCGCCATGCCCTCGACCTGGCACTCGATGCCGAAGTCGGTCAACTGGGTCTCTTTCACCTCAACCAGGACCGGAGCGACCGGGAGATGCGGGGGATCGTCAAGGAATGCCGACGGATCATCCGCCGCCGGAAGCGCCGGATGGACTGCGTGGCCGTCAAGGCGGACATGGTTTTCAGACTCTAAATCTCTATCGAGGTGATGCGATATGGATGACCTGATCAAGCGGGCCGCCGCCGATCTGTCGGCCGCCGCCCGATCCGTTGCCCTCACCGGCGCCGGAATCTCGGTTGAAAGCGGCATCCCGCCCTTTCGAGGCAAAGGTGGGCTCTGGGAAAAGATCGACCCCATGGAGTTTGCTCACATTGACGCCTTTCTGGCCGACCCCGAAAAGGTCTGGACGGTCCTCATCCGGGAGATGAAGGATATCATCGACCGGGCGGCCCCCAACGCGGCTCACCGGGGCCTGGCTCGCCTGGCCGAGCTGGGACGGTTAAATACGGTGATCACTCAGAACGTCGATGGCCTCCACCAGGCCGCCGGCAACACCGACGTGATCGAATTCCACGGGACTTTCGCCCGGCAACGCTGTCTCGACTGCGGGACCGGGTGCGACACCGCCGACATCGACCTGTCGGTCATCCCGCCGCGCTGCCATTGTGGAGGGATTTATCGGCCCGACTGCGTCTTCTTCGGCGAGATGATTCCATCCGGACACCTGGCTCGATCCCGGGAGATTTCCGCCAACTGTGACGTGATGCTGGTGATCGGGACTTCGGCGACGGTCCAGCCGGCGGCCATGATGCCCTATATCGCCCGGTCGGCCGGGGCCACGGTCATCGAGATCAACCCCGAGCCCACCCCCCTGACCGGCGATATCAGCGACTACATCCTCACCGGGCCCGCCGGCGCGGTAATGGACCGCCTGGTGGCCGCCGTGGAGAAGGCGGGCTGATGGGGGAGGGGAACTCAATGACCGATGACCGCCGCTGGGTCCGGACTATCCGATTGCGGCCCCCCTCCATCGGGGACAACACCGCCGACGCCGACCGGTTGGTCGCCGGCCTTCGACGCTCCCTGGGCGGGGGCGCCGTCCGGATCGATTTTCCCATCCTGCCCGACCTTCCATCGCGAATCCGGCGGTGGGATTACTCGGCCCGGTGCCTCTTTTTCGACGACGGGGCCGGCGTCGAGCTCTTCGGGGTCTATCCCCCGGACGCACCGTCCGCCGATGGCCCCCTGGGGCTGGCCGTGGACCTGGGGACCAGCCGGGTGGTTCTCCGCCTGATCGACCTGGAAACCGGGGAAGCCGGGGCTGAGACCGCTTTTGACAACCCCCAGATCGAGGTGGGACCGGACATCCTGACCCGGATTCACCACGCCGAGTCCGCCGCTGACGGGAGGGAAACCCTCCGGCGGCAAATCGTGGACGGCATCAACGATCACATCGGGGAGCTGACCGCCGACCCGACGGCGGTGGGCCTGCTGGCCGTGGCCGGGAACACCGCCATGGGCCACCTCCTGCTGGGGCTCGACCCCCGGTTTCTCATCCGGGAGCCCTACATTCCGGCCGTCAACGCTCCCGGTTCGGTCATGGCCGCCGATCTCGGGCTCCGGGTCGCCCCCCGGGCAAGAGTCTTCATCTTTCCCAACGTGGGGAGTTACTTCGGCGGGGACCTGATCGCCGGGATCATGGCGGCCGGACTCCATCGGTCCGAGGAAACCGCTATCCTGGTGGACGTGGGGACCAACGCGGAGGTGGTGGTGGGGAACCGGGACTGGCTTATCGCCTGCGCCGGGGCCGCCGGGCCGGCTCTGGAAGGCGGGGTCACCCGGATGGGAATGATGGCCGGTCCCGGCGTGGTGGACCGGGTGGCCATCGACCCGGACTCCGGGCGGTTCGACCTCCACACCATCGAAGACGCCGTCCCCCGGGGAATATGCGGCTCCGGCCTCATCGACCTGGCCGCCGAACTCTTCCGGACCGGCCGGATCGACATCCGGGGAAAACTCGTCCCCGACCGGTGCGGGGACCGGTTCCGTGAAATCGACGACCTCGGCCACCTGATAGTGGTCCCGGCCGATCAGTCGGCGACCGGCGAGGCCCTGACCATCAGCCAGGCCGATCTCGACAGCCTCATCCGGTCCAAAGCGGCCATGTACACCATTCTCGAGACCGTCACCCAGACCGTGGGGGTTCCTCTGACCGACCTGGCGGCCTTCAACGTCGCCGGGACCTTCGGATCATTTATCCGCCCCGAATCGGCCATCACCCTGGGAATGATCCCCGACCTCCCCCGAAACCGGTTCCGGTCCCTCGGCAACAGTTCCCTGGCCGGAGCCGGGCTGCTCCTGGCCGACGGCCGGGGCCGGATCGACGAGATCCGCCGAATCCGTGACCGGATTACCTACCTCGAACTCAATGTCAATCAGGACTTCATGAACCGGTTTTCCGCCGCCAAATTCATCCCCCACACCGACCCGGAACGGTTTCCCTCAGTGGCCTCCGGCCGTTAAACCCTCATGATCGGGGCGGGCACCACGATCACCCCCAGGAATGAAAATGGTTTTCTAACCGTTCAGAGCCGCGACCGTCAGGGAGCGAATTTTCG
>CAZWGY010000016.1:19737-23376 GCA_964633575.1 uncultured Desulfobacteraceae bacterium | reverse complement strand
CCTCAGCCCTCAGCACTCATGTTTTCACGATAAAGCAGTGGATGAAGATCTTGGCGGCAAGACGGGCGGCGGTGTATTCGGAGACCTGTGAGCCGGGGATTTTGGCTAATTCCGTCAGGTCGGCGGCAATCACCGTCCGGTGTTGCCCCACGGCCGCGATGAGGGAGACGACCTGGCGGTAGGAGAGTCCGCCGGGCTCAGGGGTTCCGGTGCCGGGAACGACGGCCGGGTCTAGGCCGTCGAGGTCGATGGAGAGATAGACGTGCTCGGGAAGGGCGTCAACTACTTGGCGGGTCCAGGACGAATCCAGGGGATCGATGGCGTGGGCGTAAACCGGTTGGATGCGGTGGCGCTCGGCGACCGCAAGCTCTTCCGGAGCCACCGACCGCGTGCCCACCGGGATGACGGGGATACCAGATTCTTCGATCACTCGCCGCATAACACAGGCGTGGTTGAATCGGCTGCCGTTCCAGGTATCCCGCAGGTCCAGATGAGCGTCGATCCAGAGCAGGCCCAATTCGGGAACCGCTTTGGCGGCGGCCAGGATCGGGCCGATGGAAATGGCGTGGTCGCCCCCGAGACAAAGCACCCGGCGGCCTTCGGAGAGAAGCCGGCCCGCGGCGGATTGGATCTCGATCATCGCCGACTCCGGCGTTCCCGTTGGCATCAGGGGGAAATCCGTCCGGATTTTCAGATCACCCCAGGCGGTGAAGGTTTCCTCATCGATTCGTTCGAGCTGGGCCGACGCCTGAAGGATGTGAAACGGGCCATCCTCTGAGCCGGTGCCGTAGGAAGCATCCCGTTGATAGGGGATGGGCAGGACGACGATTTCCGCCGATTCCGGATCAAACGGGGCTACCTCATCTCCGCCAAACGGGATGAATTCCGGCGGTGCCACCTTACTTGACGAAGACCGCGGCCGCCAGGACGGTGGTCCAGAGATTGCCTTCCGCGCCCAGCGCCGCCTGGCTGATGTGCTGGGATTCGACGATCTTGCCAGACATCTGGTAAACCTGCCGGCGCTCGTCATAGTCCTTGTCCGGGTCGAACTCGATGCCGAGGGTGTTGGCCAGCATGGATGCGGCCAGATCCTCGGCGTATTCGCCGGCTTCCAGTTGAGTTTGGCCAAAACCATGGTGCTCCGAAAGATAGCCGTATCGCGCTTCTTCCGACGGCAAGGCCAACCCGATGCTCGATACCAGCCGCCGGCCGGGTTCCTTGCTCTGCTCCTTGGCCATAACGCAGTGGGTGATCTCCCCGGGCTCCAGCCGGGACAACCCCTCTTCAATGGTGATGATCCGGCAATGTGGGGGAAAGATCGACGAGACGGTTACCAGGTTGAGGTGGGCGATGCCGGCCTCCCGGAGAGCGTACTCAAAGGAGGAAAGCTTCTCCCGGTTGACGCCGACACCTTTGACGAAAAACATATATCTTGGCACGTACATTATGACGATCTCCGGATGTTGGACAATTGGATGATCGGGTAACGGATACCCCCATAATAGTCGAAATAGGGGGAGAGGCCCTTGACGTTATCCGGGGTGTGCTGAACCAGCCTGCCTGTGCGTCTCCGCACGCAGCCGGGTCCGGCGATTCCGAGCCGAAGAGTCGGGCCGCCGGCCAGGTAAAAGGTATTGCCGGGCAACGGCGGCGGACGGTGTCGGCTATCGATCGAACCGGCCGCTGGGCATCATTTCGTCGGGGGGAGGCTCGCCATGCTCCCGATGATACCGCTTGCGGGCACATTGCTCCATCACGGGACCTTTGCGGAACCGCCGGATGACGCTCCGGCGGATCGGGTCCTCCATTGTGCTGTATCTTTTGAAGAAACCGCAACTTTGCAAAAGCTCGCATTCTTTCATGGTCGGTCTCTCCCTGGGGGTTGACGGAATTTAATGGGCCGCCTGGCGGGTCGGGGGACGAAGGGTGCAAGTCGCCTTGACCGCACCCCAAAAGATATTGACTACCGATCCAGCCGATGGTTGTCAAGAAAAATCGCGATGAGCTTATGCGATCATCAGGGGGGACCCGCCGGCCTGGGGAAAGCGATATCGGAGATCGAACCGGCTTTTAGTGATAGAGGAATACCGATTGGCGGATCGATTCGAAGGTTTGGATATCCGCCTGCCAGGATGTCACGAGCGTCTCGATGTCGCCCGATGCCTCCAGGTGCCGGCGAACAGCCGGATCACCGGTGATCAAGTCGAAGGGTAGGCGGCGGTACTCATACTCGTAAGGCGGTGATCGCCAATGGAAAGGGTCCCGGTGAAGCTTCAGAATGGCCCGCAAGAGGGTCAGGGTCAGGGTGTAAGGCCGGAAGCGGGCCGGGTCGGTGAGGTGGATCTGGAAGCCCCGGCAAAGCCGCCCCCGCCATTTTCCAAAGGCCGGCTCGAAGGCATCCCGCCGGAGAATCGCTCCCGGTTGTTGCGGGCCGCCCATTTCGGCCAAAATTTGCTCTGGGTCCAGAAACGGCGCCCCGAACCGTTCAAACGGCTGAGTGCTGCCTCTTCCCTCGGAAATGTTGGTTCCCTCCCAGAGGACTCCGCCGGGATAAACGGAAGCGGACGTCGGTGTTGGCAGATTGGGCGAAGGGGCTACCCAGGGCAGCCCGGTCTGGGAAAAGGTCATCTCCCGCCGCCACCCGGTCATCGGGATGACCGACAGGTCGCAGCCGATGCCGAAAGGACCGTTAAACAGGCGTGCCAGCTCGCCAATGGTCAAGCCGTGCCTCATGGGGATGGGGTAGCGCCCCACAAATGATTCCCACCCTTTGGCCAAAAGATTGCCCTCCACGGTCAGACCGTCAACGGGGTTGGGGCGATCCAGAACCACCACCTGCCGTCCGAGCCGGGCGGCCGTCTCCATGCAGTAGGACAGAGTATAAATAAAGGTATAGACCCGGGTGCCCACATCCTGGAGATCGACAAGAAGTACGTCGATGGCGTCGAACATCTCCGGCGTGGGAATCCGGGTTTCCCCGTAGAGGCTGAAAATGGGGATGTCGAGGATCGGATCCACGGCGTGATCCGATTCGATCATATTGTCCTGCTTTTCCGCGAAAAATCCGTGCTGAGGCGAAAACAGAGCCTTTAGCCGGCCGGGAAACCGATCGGCGATCCGCTCCCGAGCGTGGCGGAAGGACCGGTCCACCGATGCCGGATTGCAGAGCAAACCCAGGCGGGCCCTGGAAAGCCGGTCCGGCGGGTCATCAATGAAACGTTCGAGGCCGGTGTGAACGAGAGGTTTCACGCGGAGCGGCGTGGCTTACGGAGTCGGAGTCCCCGGACAAGCCGCTGATATCGGACAGGCTCCTTTCGGCGGGCACGGTGGAGAAACTCCTTCACAAAGGCAATGACCACCGCGACAAAAAAGGCTCCGGCAACAAAGATCATGCAGAATTTCGCCCGTCTCGGCCCAACCTTTTTGTTTCGATCCGGAACGATAGGGGGATCAAGGACCATAAAGCTGAAATAGGTCTGGGCCCGGGCAAAAATCTCTTTTTCGATCTCGTTGGCAAGCATGGTGTAAAGCTTTTCTTTCAGGAGAATATCGTTGGTCTGATCGATCTGTTCCCGGATGAATCGTTTGTTTTCCTCGGCATCATGAAGGACTTCTCCCCGAAGGGTTTCGCTGAGTTCG
>CAZWGY010000016.1:13394-19637 GCA_964633575.1 uncultured Desulfobacteraceae bacterium | reverse complement strand
ATGAGCTGGTACTTTTCGATGATCCGCATGGTCAGCTCGCGACTGTTCAGGACGATCTCCATCCGATCCAGGTTTCCGCCGGTGTTTAGTCCAATCTGATCGGCCACAAATCCGCCCAGCGCTCCAAAGGCCGAGTAGGCGGACACGCCTCGCTCAGCCTTGCGGGGGACAATGGTTGCCTCGGACCGATAGAGGTTCTCCTGGCTCAGACTGATGTTGACGGCGAGAAAGCCGGCGAAAAAAACCATTCCCAGGATAAGCCGTTTATGCTTGACCAGAACAAGGATGAGATCCAGAAAACTCACCTCGTCCTCCTCCCGGGTCATGGGGGGCAGGTCATAAGGACTCTGGGGCGCATTAATGTACGGATACTCTTTGGTTGACATGGGCATTTCAGTGAGGCTCGGGTTTAAAAAATCTGAGAAACAGTGATGCCGGCGGTCACGGCGATCTGATACAGGATTTCGGTAATATCCTTGGTATCGCGCATCAGACTGGTCCGGGTGACCTTTTCCGGCACCAGGATGGTATCGCCGGGGTAAAGTTCGGTGCTTTCAAACCGTCGCCACCAGGATCGCTCGCTCATCTTGCTGATTACCGTCCCATCGCTTCGGATAACATACATCAGGTCCTCATCGGCATTGTCCGTTGGGCCTCCCGTTAGGTTCAGGTAATGCTGCAACTCGGAGTTTTCCCGGCTGTAGAGCAGAGCAGTGGGGTTATGAACAGAGCCCACCACGTTGACTGTATGGGGCCGCTTGGGCACATGAAGCGTATCATCGCCTTCCAGAATCAGGTCGGTGCTCTGATTGCGAAACTCATCCAGGGGCTTCAACGAGACCACCACGCGACCGGTGGCCCGGGTGTCCCGAAGCTTTTCCACCAGGGCTTTTTGAGACTCCACAAACTGCTTCTGAGCGGCCAGGTCTTCCTTGGACAGAGATGATTGGACTTCCTGGGAAGAAAGCCTCGCGATTTCCAGCTCGAGTTTTTCCAGCATCTCGCTCAATCGGGACTGCTGGACTTTTCGGACCGATTCCCGGGTAAAGACGCTCCCCCGAAGATAGGCTTGTTCGGTGAAGCCCCCGGCCCGTTCGATGACATCGCTCAACCGCTCATCCTTACGGATCTGGTAGGTTCCAGGGAAGTGAAACTCGCCGGAGATCTTCACGGATTGTTTTTTATCCCACCAATCGGGAATTTCCTTGATAGTCACCACATCAAGGGGGGCCAGGGTGAGGTTGTGGTCCGGATTTCCATTGAGAACCTCGCGGATATCAAATCGGATAATCGATGTTTCCACCCGCCGGCCGTCAACTATGGAAAATCGGACCAGCTCCGCCTCTTTCATGTAAGCCGCATCCCGGACATTGCCGGCCAGGAGAATGAGATTCTTGATGGTCATGTTCTCGGCATAAGAGTATTCCCCCGGGTGCCGGACCAACCCCTGGATGGAAACGGTATATCTTTCTTTGTACTCCCAAATGCTGTGAACCGTTACCTCGTCCATGTCCGTGAGGATCAGGTTATGATCGGGGTCCCCCGCCGCCGCCTTTTCAACATTGAATGTGTGGATGGTTGAGGCTCTGGTGTTGGGAGCGGTTCGCCGGATATGACCAAGATTGAGGTAAGCGTCCCGGGTGAAGCTGCCCGCTTTGAAAAACAGATCCTTAAGCCGCATTCCCCGGCTGAGGAGATAACGACCGGGATTATTGACTTCACCCTCAATAAGCACATACGGCTCCCACTTCCGCTCCCGGACGGAATGAACGACAATTTTGTCCTCGTTTTGAACCGGGTGATTGTGGGCCGGATCATTGGCCATGGCCGCCGCAACGTCAAAATAGATGGTTTCCCGGTTCCGGGCCGAATCCAATCGGATCAGTTCACCCTTGGCCATGTAGGCGTCCGGGGTGAGATCTCCGGCTTTGAGGATCAGATCCCGGATGGTCATGTCATCGATGGTGTATTCTCCTGGATTTCGGACCTCGCCATCGACGGTGGCGGCGGGGGGATCTTCGAACATATCCTTTGGGAAAATATATATTTCGTCTCGCGGCATGAGGGGAAGGTTCTGACTGTCATCGCCACTTACGAGGAGCTGTCCCAGGTCAAAGGGAATCAGCTCCGCCTGGGCATCTTCATACCGATACCGCTTGATGAGAGCATAGTCGTAGTGGGTTTCTTTTTTCAGGCTGTCAAGGCTGGGAATAACATCACGAATCCGAAGTCCCGGTTTGAACGCATATTGGCCGGGGCGTCGGACGTTTCCGTAAAGGTAAACCGCATTGATCGCCTCCGGATGAATGGAAAAAACCCGGATCAGGTCTCCGTCCTGGAGTGGAATGGAACGATTTTCACGAAGCTCGGCATCGGTGATATCGAGGACGACCTGAGATTGATTCCGTGATGCGCGCTGGATCTGGATTCTCTGGTTCGAGGCGCCCGGCGAAAGACCACCAGCGAGCTTTAGCGCTTGATCGAGGGTCCGGTCATCCTTGAGCTCGTAAATGGCCTCCCGTTTGACGTTTCCAGACACCGCCACCATGGGATCCGCCTGGGGAACGAAGATGACATCGCCGGAAGCCAGCGCGGTATCCGAGCTTGTATCGCCTTCCAGCAGAAAATCGTAAAGGTCCATCACCGCTACCACCTGATCCCGCCGTTTGAGCTGAATCCGTCGGAGGCTGCCCAGCTCGGTGGGACCGCCGGCGGACAGTAGAGCATTGATGATGGACGACAGGGAACTGACCGTGTAAATACCGGGAGAGACCACCTCTCCCAGGATGAAGACCTGAAGGGTTTTCAGCCGACCCATGGAGATGCTGACGTTGACTCCGGTGATGGCTTCAGCCCGATCGCGGATGAGCTCCTTAAGCTCGCCAAAGGTGAGCCCGATGACGGTAAGTGGCCCGATTTTGGGAAACTGAATCACCCCTTCGTTGTCCACGGTGAGCTCGTAAGATTCATCGAGTCGGCCCCACATGAGGACCCGGATCGTGTCCCCCGGGCCAATGAGATAATCATTGGAAACGGGAACCGAATCCACCGGGGCGAAGGTGGTGGGGGCGGTGGTGAACAGATCGTGACCGAAAATTTCCAACTCCGGACGCTCGGGGGGCGGGGTTTTGCGGAAAAAGGGGTCTTCAGGCACTTCTTCCCTTTCATCCTCCGGCTTCATCTCCTCCGGCTTTTCTTCGGCTTCAGCAATCATGTCTTCACTGAAAATGTAGATCTCATCCTGGGGCATCAGCTTCAGGTTCTGAGTGTCATCGTCGGCAAAATAGAGCCGTCCCAGCTCGAAAGTGATCAGCTCGGCCTGGCGGTCTCCGGCAACCGTCGTCTTGACCGATGGCCCGCGGTCCCTTTTTCGAACGGTGTAAAAGGCGCCATCCTTTTCACGGACCTCGACCAGGCGCTTTCGAGATGATTTTTCAGTTTGTGCTCCAGACTCCCCTTCCGTTTCGCCGGATTCATCATCTTCCTGGAAAAATTCTTCCGACGCGGGATGATATCGTTTAATCAAGGCAAATTCGAAGTAGGTATCTTCCTTGAAGCTGTCCATACTCGGCAGCACATCCCGGATGCGTATTCCTTCAACGTACTGGTATTCTCCCGGCTGGCGAACATTTCCGTAGATGTAAACCCGGTCACCTCTCTGCCGTCGAGAGGTCTGCTCACTTTCCTCGAAAAGCTTCCGCCCGGCTTCGATCTCCGCCGGCGTCAGGTTGCCCATGTCCAGCTCTTCCTGGTATTGCTCAAGGCTTTTACGATCAACTCTCCCTTTTTTGTATGCCTCGACCCCTTCTTGAACCGTCTCCTCCGATATTTTTTCGGAACGGACCATCTCGCGAATACGGGGAGAGTCCTTCAGGTTGGAAGGGAGCACATAGTTCTGCGCAACGGAGCCGGAAGGGGTTATGAGCAAAAACCCAGCAAGGATGATTCCAATTAGGTAACAAAGGGTTAGGGATCTCGACATAGTGCCTCGTAGCGTCATGAATATCAAAGGATTTGAAACTTTCGTTAGATCATGCCAAAACAATACAAAAATAAGTATTTATAGGTTGAGGAAGCATTTGTCAAACGGTTTTAATTCTGATAGGAGAACTCACGTAATGGGGTCGGATGAAACCGGAATGGATCGCAAAGAAAGGAAGCAGGGCGAAGCAATGAAAAGATCTCGACAAACGATTTGGATGGGAGCCGTGGTTCTCCTGATGGCAATGGCGTCTCCTTCGGCCGCCGATTTCAGGACGGGTCAATCGGTACAGGGGTATACCGGCCTGCTGAATACCCCCAATGCCTTTGTGTCCGATATCGGAACCATCGATTTGAGCTTTTCGGATCATCTGGAGCCGAATCGGAGACTCCTGTCGGATGCTGAAAACTATTTGTTTTCAGTTGGTTTTTTGCCCTTTTTAGAAGTTGGCGGACGGTTTACCGAAGAGCACCCCGACGGCATCCGGGACCTGTCCGCCAATGCCAAGGTCCATATCCCCCTGTCGCGGCTTTCCCCTCATCTTCCCCATTTGGGGATTGGGGTTCAGGACATGGGCGGCGGATCAACTCATTTCCAGACCACTTACGGTGTCTTCACCCAGACCTTTGCCCCGCTCCGATTAAGCCTGGGGTACGGCGCCGGCCCGGACCGTCTGGATGGGGTTTTCGGAGGGGCCGAGCTTCGGGTGTTCGACTGGCTGCACATTCTCGGGGAGTACGACACTGAGGAGACTCATACCGGCATCCGCCTGATGTCGCCAAAGGGAGTGCTTCCGTTGCCGGTCGATCTGGGAATCACCGCCAAAACATCCCTTGACCATGACCCGGGGCGGTTCGACATTGCCGTTTCCATGCGGATTCACTTGGGAGGAAGGGACCGAGAAACCGTGACGGCCGATCATCCCGCCCCCGAGCCGACAACTTCCGAAGCAGGCCCCCCGCCGCGTCGAAAACCGTCAGCGCCTATCCCCTCCTCGGGGCGGGAACCGGCCGAGGAAATCGAAGCAACATTGGATCACCTTCAGGCCGTCCTCGCAACCGCGGGGTTTGAAAACATCGATGTCGGCCTCAGCGCGGATAAAACCCTCCATGTAGCCTACGAAAATCACCGGTTCAACCACAATATGCTCGACGGACTCGGAGTGGTCATGGGGGTGACGGCGGCAAACGGTCCGGCGGAAGCAGAAGCTTACGCTTTTACCGTCCGACGCCTCGAGATCCCGATGCTGACGGTCAGCGTCCCGGCCGATGTCTGTCAAACCTTTTTCGCTCTCGATGCGGTGTCGGCCGAGGCGCGGTCGGTGTTTGCGTCCGGGCTTTCCGTATCCACCGATACCGGTGTTGATGACCCTCAATTGGAACACACGGCCGGCGGCAATTTTCGTTCGGGACGGTTTAAGCCCCGGATATTGCTCTATCCCGGTCTCAAGACCTTTCTAGGCACGGATGTCAGCGCGTTTGACTATCTCGTCTCGCTCAAGGCCGAAGCCCGTTCCCATTTGTGGACCGGCGCTCTGCTGAATGCCCGCCTGGACCTCCCGGTCTGGTGGAGCGAGAATTTTGATGATGACGAGGCTTTTGAGACTCACCGGGATGACCCGCAACTCGACCGCCTGATGGTCCACCAGGCCTTCCGTCCCCGATCGGACCTGATGACCCTCTTCAGTGTCGGGATGTACACGCCGGACCATTACGGCCTGTTGAACGAGACTCAGTGGCGGCCGGGAAACGGGAACCATCGTTTCGGATTTCGGCTCGGATACTTCGAAGACGACGAGACCCAGGAAGACCGGGACATCTACCTGGGATCCTACCGGTATCATTTCGATTTCCTGGATCTCGATCTCGAGGGCATCTACGGTCAGTACTGGCATGGGGACCGTGGGGTGACGGCTCAGATTCGGCGGTTTTTCGGAGACACGGCCATCAGCTTTTTCTACCGGCATATAGGCACTGATACCGGAGAGCGGGCCGCCGGCATCCGGATCAGCCTCCCCTTGACCCCTCGGCGGGACATGGCGCCCCGCTGGTTTCAGGTCCGGGGTGCCGATCGCTGGACCTATGAACATCAAACCACGATTGCCGAGTCGGGCGAAGCAAATCCCATTGCGACCGATATCGGTGTCATTCCCCAGCCGTCGGTCAACATTGACCGGATGTTTTACAATGATGACCGGTTGCGTCCTGAGTATATCAAAGATGGGGTCTGGCGGATGCGGGAGGCGTATCTGAGGTGGGGGA
>CAZWGY010000016.1:0-13294 GCA_964633575.1 uncultured Desulfobacteraceae bacterium | reverse complement strand
GAATCCCAGTCGCTGACGGTCAAAACCGTTTTAACGGTGCCCGCCGCGGGATAGGTGGCATCCAGCAGCATGGCGACGGCATCGGCGGGAACCATCAACTGAGCCGTGCCGGTGGCGTTGCCCTCCCCGTTGGCCGTATCGACCGTTCCACCGGAAATCACACCGGCCTCATCCACGGTCATGGATTCGTCCGTCACGGTCGTAGATTTTCCGATCACGGGCTCCGGCGTACTCTCACTGTCGTCGCATGCGGTCAGAAAAGAGACCATCATCAACGCCGCCAACACACACAATCCCTTAACCATCCACGTTTTTCTCATCGTTTTCCTCCTAACTTGAGTTAAAAATTCGGATTGCCATCGAACCGCGGACATTCCCCTCATTTTCACCCGACGCCCCTCCGTGGATGAGGCGAAATGCAAAATGAAGCAACATCCTAAATTATATTCAGTTTTTTATATAACCCCGTCGAAAAAAAGTCAACCCCCTTTCCAAATGGCCATCACATTGATGCGCCGTCAACATGGAGACCTTTTGTTATCAGATGGAATCTATCCACGGGTCATCCCCCGAAAAGAATGGTGATCCCGGCGTGAAACCGCAGATAGCCCGTGTCGAAATCATCCTGGGTGTATTCGTTGTAAAGGAGAGGCACAAGACCGTTGAGCTGACGGTGGCTGTATCGGCTTCCGAAGGTCAGGACTACCCGTTCCGCCGGGAAGATATTCAGATCCGTCCGGATAATGTGGTTATCCTCGTATTGAGTCAAACCGTCATCCCGGAACATGCGCAGGTAATTGTATTCAAACCGGGCCATCAGAATATAAGGTCGCTTCCACAGCAGACAGAAGCCGGAGCGGAGGTAGTCCTCGCTTCGGCCTAAATCCAGATATTCAGAGGGGGCATCCGGGCCGGGCTCCGGATCCAGGGTGGCGTCGATGGTCGGATGACCGTATTCCACGAAGATGTTCGGGAAGAAACGGCCGTAAATTCTTCCGGCGGTCAGCCGGAGAAAAGGGGTCAGGTCATCCATCTGGTCAAAACGGCCCTGGCTGATATCCGCGGAATGGAGCCGGAGTCCCGCATCGACCGCCAGAAAAGGCCATTTTCCGTACATCCGGTTGGTGATATTCCGTTTAATGGAGATATCGAATCGTTTCAGATCAACGTCGAAATCCCCATAATCGAACTGCTCCAGCCGGGCGCCGCCCATCACGGTGGTTTTTGGGGTCAAGCCATAGTTGATCACGGTTCGAAAACCGGACATCGATTCAAGGTCAAGGGAGAGCCCGGCGTCAGAAGAGTCAGCCCCTGATGGGTCGTCATCACCGTCAAAAACACCGAACCCCTCATCGAGGAACAGGTAATCAAGGCTCACCTCAAGCCGGTGTTTCGGCAGGGTCAGAGCGACCGGGTAGTCGCGGAGCAATGAGTCGCCCATATCCACGCCGGCGGACCGGCAGGGCGCCGGCGGCATCAGCCCGAGGAAGAGCAGGGCAATGGCGGCTATCAGGTATCGGCGCGGGGCAATGGGTCGAGTCAAGCTCACGGGTATATGGTATCTCTTTCGCTTCATCCTCTCCCCCTAATTGGTACAGTAGGGCGCTATTGTCAAGGATTTCTTGAAACCGATGCGGGAGCCGAGCCTTTTTTCCACGCCCATCGAAAAACTGGTTGACAATCCCACACGGGGGAGATAAACAGACCTTAACACGGGCTGAAAGCCTTTTTTATCGACTAACAGGAGAATTCATTGAAACTTCAGCGTGGCGGATTTTTTGGGTATTATTTTTACTTTGCTCCAGATTGGAGGTCCGCCGGGGTGCGCTGACACAACCACAACTCAGACAGCCAGAAGCCGCGGGAGACCTCAAACGCCCCGCGGCTTTTTTGTTCAGTTGAAAAGGCCGGGGGGCGAAACCTTCCCGGCCTTTTTGGCTGGAACAGGAGGCAGTCATGACGATTTTGGGCAAACGAATTCGGCAGGAGCGCATCATCAACCGCAACACCGGGAAAACCGTTATCGTTCCCATGGACCACGGGATCTCGGTCGGACCCATCGACGGCATTCGGGACATGAAGGCCACGATTCAGCGGGTCGCCGAAGGGGGAGCCAACGCCATCGTGGAGCACAAGGGGCTGGTGGGCGAAGGGCACCGCCAGGGCGGAAAGGACATCGGACTGATCATTCACCTGTCCGCCTCCACCTCGCTGTCCCTGTACCCCAATGCCAAGACATTGGTCTGTTCCGTCGAAGAGGCCATCAAGCTGGGGGCCGACGCCGTCTCCATCCACGTCAATCTCGGCAACGGTCAGGAAAAGGAGATGCTCCGGGATTTCGGCCGGGTCAGTTTCGAGACGCGGAACTGGGGCCTCCCGCTCCTGGCGATGATGTATCCCCGGGGCGAGAAGATCAAGGACGAATACGATGTAAACGTGGTCAAGCACGCGGCCCGAGTCGGCAACGAGATGGGCGCGGACATCGTGAAGGTCTCCTACACCGGCTCATCCGAGACCTTCCGGGAGGTTGTGGAAGGCTGTACCGTACCGGTGGTCATCGCCGGCGGGCCCAAGATGGATTCGGACCGGGAGATCCTGGAGATGGTCAAAGGATCGGTGGATGCCGGCGGCGCCGGGGCATCCATCGGCCGTAACGTCTTCCAGCACAAGGACCCCACCCGGATGGTCCAGGCCATTTGCGCCATTGTCCATGACGGGGCCGATGTCGAGACGGCCTTGCGGATTATGTCTTAAAGGAGGCGGCCATGCGAAGCATCTGGGTCAAGGTGGACCCCTGGGACAAGGAAATGGTGACCACGGCCATCGAGGGCGGTGCCGACGCCGTCATGGTGCCGCCGGGATATACGGAAACCGTCAAGGCCCTGGCCAAGATCGAGACGGTCGCCGAGGACGGAGACATCAAGCCCGGCCAGGACGTGACCCGAATGGAAATCCAGGGCGCCGAGGACGAATCGGAGATCCTCCGGTGCAGCCGGGACCGGCCGGTGATCCTCGAATGTAACGACTGGACCGTCATCCCCCTGGAGAACCTGATTGCCCAGGGGGCGGACGTGATCGCCCAGGTGAGCAGCCTGGCGGAGGCTGAAACCGCCTTCGGGATTCTGGAAAAGGGGGTCGATCGGATTCTTTACCATCCGTCGAGCCCCGCCGACCTCAAGCAGGCCCTGTCGATTCTCCGGGGCCAGTCCGACCAGGTGGCCCTGACCCCGGCCGAGATCACCGAGATCCGGCCGGTGGGCATGGGGGACCGGATCTGCGTGGACACCTGCACGGCCATGGGGGAGGGCGAGGGGATGCTGGTGGGCAACAGCTCCGCCGGACTCTTCCTGGTCCACGCCGAAAGCCTCGTCAACCCTTATGTGGCTCCCCGACCCTTCCGGGTCAACGCCGGGGCGGTCCACGCCTATACCCGAGTGCCCGACGGGCGGACCCGGTACCTCTCCGAGCTGAGCGCCGGTGATCCGGTCATGGTGGTGAGCCACGATGGCCGGGCCGTGGCCGCCACGGTGGGGCGGATTAAGATGGAGCGCCGTCCCCTGATGCTGATCACGGCCCGGGCCGGGGACCGGGAAATCGGAACCATCCTCCAGAACGCCGAAACCATCCGCCTCACCGGACCCGACGGCGAGGCCCGGTCGGTCGTGGGGCTTCAGGCCGGCGACCGGGTGCTGGTGGCCTGTGAGACCGGGGGCCGCCATTTCGGTCACAAGATCGACGAAACCATCACCGAACGATAGGAGACGGGGACATGGAAACCCTTTCGGCCATTGACCCCGTTCCCTCCGACCCGGCCTCGTGCGGCGACGCACAGACAGATGCCGACATCTCGACGCTGAGGGGGGAGATCGACGCCATCGACGAGGAGATCCTTCGCCTGGTCAACCGCCGGCTCGAGATCGCCCTGTCCATCGGAGCGGCCAAGGCCCTCAACCAAGGCCAGGTCCTCGACCGGACCCGGGAAACGGAGATCCTCAAACGGCTGTCGGAGCTCAACCCCGGCCCCATCACCGATGCCGGCCTCCAGGCGATCTTTACCCGGATCATGGCCGCCTCCCGGGAGCTCCAGACCGCTCAGCGGGTGAGCTATCTCGGTCCCGAGGCGACCTTTACCCACATCGCGACGCTCAAGCACTTCGGCGGGGGGATCTCGTTTTTCCCCCAGCCGAGCATCCGGGATGTCTTTGAAGAGGTGGAAAAGGGGGCCTGCCACTATGGCGTGGTCCCGGTGGAAAACTCCATCGAGGGCGCCGTCAACCACACCCTAGACCTCTTTTTTGAATCGGACATCCGGATCTGTGCCGAGGTCTATCAACCCATCTCCCACGATCTGCTGGCCGTGGGCGGGAGCCTGAAGGAGATCGGGACCGTTTTCTCTCACCCCCAGGCATTTGCTCAGTGCCGGCGATGGCTCCGGAAGTACCTCCCGGACGCCTCCCTGGTGGAATGCAACAGCACCGCCGAGGCCGCCCGGAAGGCCGCCGACGGCTCCGGGCGGGCCGCCATCGCCAGCAGTGAGGCGGCTCATATCTACGACCTCCAGGTGGTGGCATCCCGGATCGAAGACACCGCCCGGAACACCACCCGGTTTCTGGTGATCGGCCATGACGAGGTGGAACCCACCGGGGACGACAAGACCTCCCTGATGTTTGTCACCTCTCATGTGCCGGGGGCCCTCTACAAGGCCCTGAAGCCCCTGGCCGACGCTGACGTCAACATGGTCAAGCTCGAGTCCCGCCCCACCAAGCACGAAAACTGGAGCTACTTCTTTTTCGTGGACATCGAGGGCCACGTGTCGGAGCCCCCGATTGCCGAGACCATCTCCCGGATGAGCGAGCTATGCCTCTACCTGAAATCCCTGGGCTCATACCCTCGGGCACGGAACGGGGGGGAGCGATGACCATCGATGCCGAAACCCGTCTGTTCGGCGTGATCGGCAGCCCGGTCGCTCACAGCCTGGGGCCGGTCATGCACAACCGGGCCTTTGCCCACCTGGGCATCAACGCCGCCTATCTGGCCTTCGAGGTGACCGATATCGAGGCGGCGGTGGCCGGCATCCGGGGGCTCGGGCTCGGCGGGGTGAGCGTCACCATTCCCCACAAGTCGGCGGTGATGGCTCACCTCGATTCGGTCGATGACCTGGCCCGGGCGGTGGGCGCGGTCAACACGGTGGTCCACCGGGATGGCCGCCTGACCGGTCATAACACCGACTGCGAGGGGGCCATGGCCGCCCTGTCCGAAGCCACGGCGGTGGACGGCCGGTCCGTGGCGGTCCTGGGTGCCGGAGGGTCGGCCCGGGCCGTCGGCTTTGGAGTCCAGGCGGCCGGCGGCCGGGTGACGATCTACAACCGAAGCCGCCAACGGGGTGAGGCCCTGGCCGCGGACCTCGGGGTCCCCTTCCGCCCCCTGTCGGACTTTTCCGGGCGGGACGTCGATATCCTGGTCAACACCACGGCCGTGGGGATGGTCCCGGAGACCGACGCCATGCCGGTGGCCCCCGAGGCCCTCGCCCCCCATCTGGTGGTCATGGACATCGTTTACCGGCCCCGCCGGACCCGCCTCCTGAAAGCCGCCGCCGCCAGGGGATGCCGGGTCGTGGACGGCCTGGCCATGTTCGTCGGCCAGGGAGTTCGTCAATTCGAGCGGTGGACCGGCCGGCCCGCCCCCGTGGCGGTCATGGAAGCGGCCGTCCTCGACGCCTTAAAGGAGACGCCATGATCGAAATCCGTCCCCATCGCCCCGGACCGTGTACGGTCCGGGTTCCCGGCTCCAAAAGCTATACCCATCGGCTCCTGATCGCGGCGGCCCTGGCCGACGGCCGCTCCACGGTGAGAAACGGGCTGGACAGCGAGGACACCCGCCTGACCCGGAACGCCCTCTCCCGGATGGGGGTCCGGATCGAGGAGACCCAAAACGGGCGGGCCCTCACCATCTCCGGGGTCGGGGGGACGCCGTTTAAGGGCGTGGCCCCTGACCAGCCGATCCACCTCGGGAACTCCGGGACCTCCATGCGGCTTCTCACCGCCGTCGCGGCCCTCATGCCGGGTGAGACCGTCCTAACCGGCACCGAACGGATGTGCCGGCGGCCGGTGGGCGACCTGCTCGATGGCCTGAGCCAGATCGGGGTCTCCGCCCGGTCCATCAACGGAGATGGCTGCCCGCCGGTGGCGGTGACCGGCGGCCGGCCGAAAGGCGGACGGGTCGATCTGGATTGCGGGGTGAGCAGCCAGTTCCTCTCCGCCCTCCTCCTGATCGCCCCTTCCACGGCCGACGGCGTCGAGATCGAGGTCACCCGGGGGCCGGTCTCCCGGCCGTACATCGATTTGACCGTCGAGGTGATGGACCGCCTCGGCGTTTCCATCCTCCGGGACGGCTACACCCGGTTTTTGGTTCCCGGCGGCCGGACTTACCGGCCGGGGGACTATACGGTCGAGCCGGACGCATCCAACGCCTCCTACTTCTGGGCCGCCGCGGCGGTAACCGGGGGGACGGTCACGGTCGCCGGGCTGGGGCCGGACTCCCGCCAGGGAGACCTGAAGATCGTCGATCTTCTGGCCGGGATGGGCTGCCGGGTCGAGCGGGACGAGACCAGCATCCGGGTCACCGGCCCGGACCAGTTGACGGCCATCCGGGCGGACATGGGCGATATCCCCGACATGGTCCCGACCCTGGCGGTGACCGCCGCTTTTGCCGAAGGCACCACGGTCATCTCCAACGTCGCCCACCTCCGGGCCAAGGAGAGTGACCGGCTGGCGGCCATGGCCGACGGGCTCACCCGAATGGGAATCGAGGCACGGGCCGGGGCCGATTCGCTGATCATCACCGGCGGCCGCCCCCACGGCGCCCGGATCGAGACCTACGATGACCACCGGATCGCCATGAGCTTTGCCGTGGCCGGCCTGGCGACTCCGGGCGTGGTGATCCTCGACGAAACCTGCGTGGGCAAATCCTTCCCGACCTTCTGGGAAGTCTTCGAAGGGCTCTATCCATGACGCGCCTCTACCTGATCGGCTACCGTTGCACGGGCAAGACGTCGGTGGGACGGGAGCTGGCCCGGCGCCTGGGATGGGCCTTTGCCGACACCGACGCCATCCTGGTCGAAGACCTCGGCATGAGCATCACCCAAATGGTCGAGGCCCTGGGCTGGGCCGGGTTCCGGGAAGCGGAGCGGGAGGTCCTGGAGCGGATCAGCCGTGAGCCGACCGACCCCCGCCCGGAGAGACCTCCGAGGTTTCCAAAACTTTGGAAGCCTCGGAGGTCTCTGGAGCGGATCAACCGCGAGCCGACCGTCCCCCGTCCCGGCATGGTGGTGGCCACCGGCGGCGGCATCGTCCTCGCCCCCGAAAACGTTTGGCGGATGCGGGAGACGGGCCGGACGGTCTGGCTCCGGGCGACGCCGGAGACGATCCGTCAACGGATGGCCGGTGATACCGCCACCGAAGGACAGCGGCCCCCGTTGACGGGCGGGGCCGCCGACGATGAAATCGAGCGGGTCCTGGCCGATCGGACTCCGCAATACGCCGAAGCCGCCGACCTGACCGTGGACACCGACAACGCCGATCCGGACGCGATCGTCCGCCGTCTGGTCGGATGGATCGAGGGAGATTGAGATGCCGGGCAACACCTTTGGCAAGCTGTTTCGGATTACCACCTGGGGAGAATCCCATGGGCCGGCGGTGGGCGTCGTGGTGGACGGCTGTCCGCCGGGGGTGCCGCTGGACGAGGCGGTCATTCACCGGATGATGGACCGCCGGAAGCCGGGGACCTCGGCCGCCAGCACGGCCCGGAAGGAGACGGACCGGGTGGAGATCCAGTCCGGGGTATTCGAGGGCCGGACCACCGGGACCCCCATCGCCATCCGGATCAAAAACCGGGACGCCGACTCATCCGCGTACCGCCCCCTGGCCGACCTCTACCGCCCCGGCCACGGCGACATCACCTACGACGCCAAGTACGGTTTCCGGGACTGGCGGGGCGGGGGCCGGGCATCGGCCCGGGAGACGGCCGGGCGGGTGGCCGGCGGCGCCGTGGCCGGAGCGCTCCTGGCCATCCACGGGATCACGGTCCGGGCCTGTACGGTGGAATTGGGCGGCGTCCGGGCCCAACGGCTGGACGGTCCCGGCGGGGACGACAACCCCTATGGCTGCCCCGACCCCGAAGCGGCCGAGCGGATGGCTGAACGGGTTCGGGATGTCCGGGCGGCCGGGAACTCCATCGGCGGAGTGGTGGCCGTCGTGGCCACCGGCGTCCCGGCCGGGCTCGGCGACCCGGTGTTCGATAAGCTCGATGCCGATCTTGCCAAGGGACTCATGAGCATCGGGGCGGTCAAGGGGGTCGAGATCGGGGCTGGGTTCGAGGCGGCCGGGCGAACCGGGTCCGAAAACAATGACCCCATCCGTCCCGGCGGGTTCGAGACCAACCACGCCGGCGGGATTCTGGCCGGGATTTCCAACGGGGACGCGGTGGTGGCACGGGTCGCCGTCAAGCCCATCCCCTCCATCAGCCGGGAGCAGCGGACCGTGGACCGGGACGGCCGGCCCCGGACGATCCGGGTCGGCGGCCGGCACGACGTTTCGGCCATCCCCCGGATTAACGTCGTCTGCGAGGCCATGGTGGCCCTGGTCCTCGCCGACCACCTCCTCAGACAGCGGGCGATTGCCTGACCTAACCCCCCTAGCCCCCTGCCCTAAAAGGCTGTGCCTGGCACACACTTAACACGTGATAGATGGGGGTTGCCCATCCCGGCATTGATCAAAGCGTGTGCCATCGCGCTTTTTTATCCGCGGATTGCGCAGATTTTCACAGATTTTTTCTATTTTTAATCCGCGTCCATTCGCGTAATCCGAGGATAGCCCCGTGCTTTGCCCTTTTGCCCTCCGTCACCTCCCCGGCGGCACCCCCCGCTCATCCCACTCCCGCAACCGGTAATAGTCGGCCAGCATCCGGGCCATCTCCGCTTCAGTTATCTGGTGGCCGGAGGGTAGGGCTTCGGATGTCAGCCGCCGGGGCAGCCGGTCGGCCTCTGGTGACATCCCCTCCCGGAGGTTAAACTGCTTGGCCAGGGTCGCAATGGCCGACGCCCGCTTTTGAAGCGCCGGCCGGCTCGCGTCCGTCCCGGTGACCATCCCGATGAGGGTCGAGAGCTCCTCCCACGGGTAGAGGTCCCGGTAGAACCGGCAGAGGATCAGGGTGTCAAAGAGGGTCAGCCGGTCCTCGAAGTCGATCACCATCTCGGCCTTCCCCTCCACGGCATCCCGGGGAATCATCCCGGCCAGCTCCGGCTTGTAGAACGTGGTCCGGAGATGGCAGGCGCCCCGGTCCGAGGTGGCATAGGACAGCCCCATTCCCTTGAGGACCCGAGGGTCGTACCCGGCCGGCTCCATTCCCTTGACGTGGACGGCGATCTCCTCCAGATCCCAGGCCCGGGCCGCGTGGACGATGCCCTCGGCCAGCACCTCGCCGACCCCTTCCCGGTTGGCGATTGCCATAAGCAGCTCGGCCACCCCGTCGGGGTCGTTGTAGCCGATGGCCACGTCCACCTTTCCCCGAAGGGCCGCTTCAATGGTGAAGGCGCAGAGGTTGCCGGCGGTGATGGTGTCCATCCCCAGCCGGTCGCAGATGTCGTTAAGATAGGCGATCTCGGCAATGTCCTCGATCATGCAGAGTCCGCCAAAGGCGTAGATGGTTTCATACTCCGGGCCTTCGATGACAAGCCCCTCGTGACGCCCCTCGGAGATGGTGGCCAGCCGGCCGCAAGCCATGAAGCACCTGGCGCAGGCGTGGGGCTTGATCCGGTGGATCTGATGATAGGTCTGTCCGCTGATTTGCTCCCAGTGATCACAGGTCCCGGCGGACCAGTATTTCGACGGAAACGCCCCGGCATCGTTAAGAATCTTGACCATCATGGTGGTGCCCAGGTTCCGGTAGGCTTCGACGCCCGGCAGTTTCATGTTCGCCTTGGAAAAGTTTTTGCAGTAGTCGGCCACGCCGGACGGATCGAAAAGGGACCGTTGACGGTCCCCGGCGAAGACGATGGACTTGACTTTCTTGGACCCCAGGACGGCGCCGACGCCGGTCCGGCCGGCCGACCGCCACTTGTCGTTTTCAATGACGGCAAACCTCAGGAGCCGCTCGCCGGCCGGCCCGATGACCACGGCCCCGGGCTTGCCGTACCCCTCGCCCGTCGGAGCGAACCGGTCCACGGCCGCCGCTTCGGTCTCGTAGGTATCGGCCCCCCAGAGGTCGGCCGCGTCGTGGAATTCGGCGCCTTCCGGGGAGATCGACAGGACGGTGGGCCGGTCGGCGGCACCGGTGATCACCACCGCGTCGAACCCGGCGGAATCTATGGCTTCCGGCACTTTCCCGCCGGCGTAGGACTCGGCGTAAATCCCGGTGAGCGGGGATTTGGTGAAGACCCCGTATCGGCTGCCCCCCCAGATCCGGCTGTTGCAGAACGGACCGGTGGCAAAGATGATTCGGTTGTCCGGGCTCAGCGGATCGACGCCGGCCGGGTTCTTATCGAAAAGCAGCCGGGTCGCCAGCCCCTTGCCCCCCAAGGTCTCGTCGAGGAGCGCGTCTTCGACGGGTTCGATGCCGAAACTCCGGGCGGACAGGTTAATTGTCAGAATTCGTCCGTAAAAACCGTGCATGACAGACATCCTTTCCTTTATCCATCGGATAGCGAGGCAATCCCCTCCTCCATGATGGATAGCCCCCGCTCGAGCTGCTCATCAGTGATGACCAGCGGCATGATGGTCCGGATCACGTTGCCGAAGTTCCCGCAGGCCAACAATACCAGCCCCCGCTCGACACAATAGCTCACCAGGGCCTTGGCCGCGTCGGGCGCCGGGGTTTTCTTGTCCCGGTCGGATACCAGCTCGATGGCCATCATCGGGCCGAGGCCCCGGACATCCCCGACCATCTCGTATTGGCCTTGCCAGGTTTCGAACCGATCCCGGATTGTCTTGCCCAGGGTACGGGCCCGTTCGAGCAACGGCTCGGTCTCGAAGATCTCCAGGACGGCCAGGGCCGCCCGGCAACAGACCGGGTTCCCGCCGTAAGTACCACCCAGCCCGCCCACATGGGGCGAGTTCATCATTTCGGCCCGGCCGACCAGCGCCGACAGGGGCATCCCGGCGGCAAGGCTTTTCGCCAACGTCACCAGGTCCGGCTCGACCCCCCAGTGCTCCATGGCCAGCATCGTCCCGGTCCGGCCCATACCGGTCTGGACCTCGTCGGCGATAAAGACAATTCCGTTCTCCCGGCATAAGCCGGCCAGCTTCGGGAAGTACTCCCTGGGCGGGACAATGAACCCGCCTTCCCCGGTGATCGGTTCGACGATCAACGCGGCGGTCTGCTCCGCGGCCACGTGGTCGATGAAAAAGTCCTTGAGGTAATCCGCGCAGGCCACGTCGCATCCAGGATAGGCAAGCCCCATCGGACACCGGTAGCAATAGGCGTAGGGCATCCGATAGACCTCGGGCATGAATGGCCCGAACCCGAATTTGTACGGCTTGACCTTGGAGGTGAGGGTCATGGCCATGTAGGTCCGGCCGTGGAACCCGGTTTCAAAGGCGATCACAGCCGGTCGGCCGGTGTGGTACCGCGCCACCTTGATGGCGTTTTCCACCGCTTCAGCCCCCGAGTTGGCCAGCATCGCCATTTTGGGAAAGTCGCCGGGCGTTAGCTTACAGAGCTTTTCCACAAGGCGGAGATAAGGCTCATACATGACGATGTGAAAGCAGGTGTGAGTGAATTTGGCGGCCTGATCCTGGATGGCGGCTACCACCTTGGGGTGGCTGTGGCCGACGTTCATCACGGCAATCCCGCCGGCAAAGTCGATCAGCTCCCGGCCCTCGACGTCGGTGATAACCGCGCCGTCAGCCCGGTCGGCAAAGTAGGGGGTGACGTTGAAAGGCCCCTGGGGGACGTATTGGCGCCGAAGCGCGGTTAGTGACTCCGTTCGGGTGGTATCCGGCATGGGGTACTCCTTTGTTTAGCGAAAGCGTCAGAGGATTTGTCCGCCTGGGCGGGGTCGGCTCGTGGCGCCGACCTTTTAACGTACATAGCCCACAAGGAAGGAAGTTTCAAGGGGGTGAGATCGGAAGCGGGGGCGGTTTTTACTTCAGATTTCCGGCCAATGTCATCTACATAAGAAATAAACCAGAATGCGATTTCGGGTCGGTTATCGAAAGCCGGCCGGCACACGGGACCGCCGGATGACCCTGGATGCGATGGGATTCATCCGCCGATTTTTGCGGCACGTGCTTCCAACCGAGTTTATGAAAGTCGGTTTACGCATTTCTGAATCCGAATGCCGCGGTGAAGCTCGATGATGTCCGCTGTGCCATAGAGCTTTGCAATGGATTTGATATCAACACGCCAGAATTCGAAACCGCTCCCGTCGAGCCGCTGTATTGCCCATCTTATGGCGGCAAGCTCAAATACCTCTGTAATGATGTATTTTTAATCAACGCTTCGCATAACAGGGACTCTAGTACTTAGAAGAGCTTCCTGAACCGGTTGAGGAAAATCTACAATTACAAAATATCTGGCCGGATACAAGTAGTCTTCACCTTCGTTATCAATGATCCGCAAATAATTTGATTTTGCTGCATCATCGTCAGGTAAAACCTGATATATCATGCGCGGTGTGAGCAAATCAGGATCATCTGTTTGTACACAAATTGCAAAGCGTATTGATATTTTTTTTATTTTATTATTTATGAGCATAGCTAATTAATCAAGAAACCTTTTTATTCTCATTTTACGTTTTCCGATTCCATGGGCTTCAAACCAATGCAACTCCGCGAATCGAATTGTTCCATCACCTAAACGGACCGTGGCGGTACCTTTCAGCTTTCTCCATCGCCCGGTACCATATTGTTTTTGCAAAAGAGATAATATCCGAATCCTGCCGCCAGAAGCAATTGTTTCAATTTCAGAAATCGGTGTTATTATCTCAAAATGCATTACACTATTGCATTTCCTTCATGAATAAATGGAGCGCGGAACATAGAGCAACCGCCAACGTTCAGCTAACCGGCGCAAAAGCGTTAAAGGAGGGCAACGACCGGAGCCCTTTCCAGGTAACCGAAGCTGATCTCAAGACGTATTTCCTCTATCGTCGGAATTAAACCCGATGGTCCCCCAGCACCTTCAAAATCCGCTTATGTGCTCAGGAAAGGCTTCTTCATCAACGTCCCGCGACAAGATTGGCGCCTCTTCAAGCTCCTGAAAGGTCAGCCTGAAAGAAGTCTATCATATCCTTCGTGAT
>CAZWGY010000015.1:8296-23380 GCA_964633575.1 uncultured Desulfobacteraceae bacterium | reverse complement strand
ATCGTCATCCTCAACAGCATGGTTGCCAAAAAAGAAGCCTGGAATCCAGATTTCGCTTGACATCCATCACAGTCGCTACAGGACGCAGACTCACCTGCCCCAATCCGGTCTTTACATGAAATCGGACCCAAAATGACGCCAAGCCACACCCAGTCCTGTAAGGACTTATGGGAAATAGCGTGGGGATTCATCCCCACGCGAGGGGCCGGCACAAATCTTGATCAATCCCCGCGCACTTCCGAATTTGCGCACGGGCCGATTTAATGGCATGATTTGAAATAATTTCCCATTTTCTTGGACGATGACCACCGCTTCCCCGTCGTCAGCCAACGCGATGAGCTCCGGCAGGCAAGATGATGCCTCTTGAAGAGAAATTCTTCTCATGCGCTTTCCGTCAAAACCCAGCCTACCCTACCCGATCCTTGAGCATCTTCTGAATCCGCAGTCTAAGGGCATTGAGCCGGATGAATCCCTCGGCGTCCTTCTGGCTGTAAACCGCGTCGTCTTCGAAGGTGGCAAAATCGACGTTGTAAAGGGACCGGTCGGACCGCCTTCCCAGAACCCGGCAATTTCCCTTGTAAAGCTCCAGCCGGACGGTGCCGGAGACGCTTTCCTGGGTCTCGTCGATCATCTTCTGGAGAATCCGCATTTCGGGGGAAAACCAGAAGCCGTAGTAGATCAGCTCCGCATACTTGGGGATCAACGAATCCCGGAGGTGCATCACCTCCCGGTCCATGGTGATCGACTCCATGGCGATGTGGGCGGTCCGGAGGATGGTCCCGCCGGGGGTCTCGTAAACGCCCCGGGACTTCATGCCCACGAACCGGTTCTCCACGATGTCGGCCCGGCCGATCCCGTGAGCGCCGCCCAACGTGTTGAGCTTTTTAAGCAAGGCGGCCGGCGACAACCGCTCGCCGTTGACGGCCACCGGGTCGCCCCGCTCGAAGTCGATCTCGATTTCCTCGGGGGCATCGGGGGCGGCGGTGGGGGAAACGGAGAGGGTGAAGATATCCTCGTCCGGCGCGGTCCAGGGGTCTTCCAGAACACCGCCCTCGTAGCTGATGTGAAGCAGGTTCCGGTCGGTGCTGTACGGCTTTTTGGGGGTGGTCGGGACCTCGATGCCGTGCTTTTCGGCAAAATCCATCAGGGCGGTCCGGGATGTTAAATTCCACTCCCGCCAGGGGGCGATGATTTTGATGTTCGGATCGATGGCCAGATAGGAGAGCTCAAACCGAACCTGGTCATTGCCCTTCCCGGTAGCGCCGTGACTCACCGCGTCGGCGCCCTCCATCCGGGCGATCTCCATCTGACGCTTGGCGATCAGCGGGCGGGCCAGGGAGGTCCCCAGGAGATATTGACCCTCGTAGATGGCATTGGCCCGAAAGGCGGGAAAAACATACTCCCGGACGAATTCTTCGGTCAGGTCGTCGATATAAACCGCCGACGCACCGGTTTTTTTGGCCTTCTCCTCCACCGGGTCCAGCTCTTCCCCCTGGCCGATATCGGCGGAAAACGCCACCACCTCACAGTCGTAGGTCTCGATAAGCCACTTCAAAATCACCGACGTATCCAGGCCGCCGGAGTATGCCAGAACCACCTTGTTCACGCTATTCGCCACTGCTGATTCTCTCCCCTGTTCTAACAATAAGTCGTTATATATGCCCGGTTGCGATAGCCCATCAGGCCATCAGGGCTTCCAGAATCGCCTTGTGTATGTGCATCTTGTTTTCCGCCTGGTCCCAGACCACCGAGGCCGGCCCTTCGAGGACTTCGTCAGTGATCTCCTCTCCCCGGTGAGCCGGGAGGCAGTGCATCACGATGACGTCGGCCGGAGCCTTTCGCAGAAGGTCGGCATTGACCTGGTAGGGCATGAAGATCGATTTCCGGTTTTCGGCTTCCGCCTCCTGCCCCATGCTGGCCCAGACATCTGTATAGATGACCCCCGCATCGGCCACCGCCGCCGCCGGGTCCGCCGTCACCTCGATCCGGCCCCGGCTCATGGCCCGAGCGGCTTCCAGAATCCTTTCGTCGGGAAAAAACCCCTCGGGACAGGCCAGCGTCAGGGAGAGGCCCAGGACGGCCGCGGCGTTGATCCAGGAGTGGGCCACGTTGTTCCCATCGCCCACCCAGGCGATCTTGACGCCCCGGTATCCGCCTCGTTTTTCGATCACCGTCATCAGATCGCTCAAGACCTGGCAGGGGTGGTAGCGGTCGGTCAGGGCGTTGATCACCGGAATTTCGCTGTGATCGGCAAATTCTTCCAGAAGGTCCTGGGAATAGGTCCGGATAGCCAGGCCGTCGAGATACCGGGAAAGGACCCGGGCCGTATCCGCCACCGGTTCGGCCCGGGCCATCTGAGTGGTCCCGGCGCTGATGAACAGGGGGGTCCCCCCCAGTTGAGCCGTGGCCGTTTCAAAAGAAACCCGGGTCCGGGTGGAGGCTTTGTCGAAGAGGAGCCCCAGGGTTTTTCCGGCCAGAGGGGTGTCCGCGATCCCCCGCCGTCGTCGGTCCTTGAGCTCGGCGGCCCGGTCGAAAAGCGCGATAAAGTCGCTCTCGGTCAGATCCAACAGGCTGCGAATGTCCTTTTTCACGACAATTCTCCAAATATCTGGTCCAGACACGTCACCAGGGCGTCGATCTCCGCCGTCGTGATCACCAGAGGCGGCACGAATCGAAGGATCGTTTCCTGGATGCAGTTGATAAGAAAGCCCCGTTCGAGGCAGGCGGACACCACCGGCGCGCCGGGGCGATGGAGCGCCATCCCCAGAAGGAGCCCGATTCCCCGGACATCGGCCACGATGTCCGGATACCGGCCGGCCAGGTCGGTCAATTGCTGGTGGAAATACTCGCCCGTTTCCCGGCACCGCTCCACGATCCCCTCTTCGGCAAGGGTCTTCAGGGTTTCCAGAGCGGCCGCGGTGATGACCGGCGTGCCCCCGAAGGTTGAAGCATGGGCTCCCGGTCCAAAGGCCGACGCGACCTCCTCGGTGGCCAGCATGGCTCCGATGGGGAGACCGTTGGCCAGGGCCTTGGCGAGGGTCATGATGTCCGGCGGGACCCCTTCATGCTCGTAGGCGAAGAGCTTCCCGGTCCGGCCGATCCCGGTCTGGATCTCGTCGTAGATCAACAGGAGCCCGTGGGCGTCGCAGAGCTCCCGGACCGCTCCGAGATACCCCGGCGACGGGCACCGAACCCCGCCCTCGCCCTGAACCGGTTCCAGGAGCACGGCGGCGGTCTCCGGTCCGATTGCCGCCCGGATGGCCTCCACGTCGTCAAAAGGGACGAAATCGAAGCCCGGCATCACCGGGTCGAACCCCTTCCGGATTTTGTCCTGACCGGTGGCCGACAGGGTGGCCAGGGTCCGGCCGTGAAAGGACCGCTCGGCGGTGATGATCCGATGGCGGCCGGCCTCCCCCCGCTCGTAGAAGTATCGCCGGGCCAGCTTGATGGCCGCCTCGTTGGCCTCGGCACCGCTGTTGCCGAAAAAGACCCGGTCGGCGAAGCTGTGGGCCGTGAGCCACTCGGCCAGCTCGACCTGGGGGATCGTGTAATAGAGGTTGGAGACGTGGCAGAGGCTTTCCGCCTGTTTGGCCAGGGCTTCGGCCACCCGGGGATGGGCGTGGCCAAGGTTGCAGACCGCGATCCCGGCCACGAAATCAGTGTAGGCCCGGCCCGTATCATCCCAGAGGGTTGCCCCCCATCCCTGTTCGATAACGATGGGAAACCGGGTATAGGTGGCGGCGATAACCCGGTCGGCGGCGGCCATGATGGATGAGTGGGTCACAGGATCACCTCGGTGCCGATCCCCTGGTCGGTAAAAAGCTCCAGGAGAAGGGCGTGGCGGCGCTTGCCGTTGATGATATGCGCCTTTTCCACGCCGCCCTGGAGAGCCTCGACGGCGCAATCGATCTTGGGGATCATCCCGCCGGCAATGATTTTCTCCCGGACCATCCGGGGGACGTCATTGGCCTGGATAGAGGAGATGAGCGCGCCGTCGGTATCCAGCACGCCATCGACGTCGGTCAGGAGAATCAAGCGGCCGGCGGAGAGGGCGGTGGCGATCCTGCCGGCCACGAGATCAGCGTTGATGTTGAAGGTCTCGCCGTTTTCCCCGGCTCCCACCGGCGCGATGATGGGGATGAACCCCTGGGTCGCCAGGGTGTTGATGATCTTCGGATGGACTTGGGTCACCTGTCCCACGAGGCCCGGATCAATGATCTCCGGCGGCTTGGTCTCGTCCTCCTGGTGGACGATCTGGAGCTTTTTGGCGGCGATCAGCCCGCCGTCCTTGCCGCTTAAGCCCACGGCCCGGCCTCCCTGACGGTTGATCTGAGCGACGATGGCCTTGTTGACCTTCCCGCCGAGGACCATCTCCACCACGTCCATGGTCGGCTCGTCGGTGAGGCGCATCCCCTTGACGAACTGAGGCCGGATGCCCATCCGGTCCAGAACCTTGTTGATCTGAGGCCCCCCGCCGTGGACCACCACCGGGTTGACCCCGATGAACTTAAGGAGAGTGATATCCCGGGCGAAGTCATCCTTGAGCTGCTCGTCCACCATGGCATGGCCACCGTACTTGATGACCACCGTGACGCCGTAAAACCGGCGGATGTACGGCAGGGCCTCGATGAGAATGTCGGCAACGTTGGGCTCCATATCGCCCGCTTCCTGCCCCGGCCGGGGCGGTGTGGCCGGTCTAGAGGATATACCGGCTCAGGTCCTCGTCGTCTTTGATTTCCTTGAGCTTTTCATCAACATAAGCCGCGTCCACCACGAACCGGCCGGACATGCCGTCGGGGGCTTCGAAGAGGACGTCCTCCAGGAGGCATTCCATGAGGGTGTGGAGGCGCCGGGCTCCGATGTTTTCGGTCATGGCGTTGACCTCCTGGGCGATCCGGGAGATCCGTTTGACCGCCTCGTCCTCGAAGACCACATCCACCCCTTCGGTCCGGAGCAGAGCCGTGTACTGAAGCAGAAGGGCGTTTTTCGGCTCGGTGAGAATCCGGTAAAACTCGTCTTCGCCCAGGGAATCGAGCTCCACCCGGATGGGAAACCGGCCCTGGAGTTCGGGGATGAGATCCGACGGCTTGATGGTGTGAAATGCGCCCGATGCGATAAAGAGAACGTGATCGGTCTTGACCGGCCCGTACTTGGTGGTGACGGTGGAGCCCTCGACGATGGGCAGGAGGTCCCGCTGGACCCCTTCCCGGGAGACGTCCGGGCCGCTGCCACCGTTTTTCCCGGCGATCTTGTCGATCTCATCGAGGAAAACGATCCCCGAACCTTCGACCTTTTCGACCGCCCGTGTCACCACCGCGTCCATGTCCACCAGGTTCTGAGCCTCCTCCTGAGCGAGGACCTTCATGGCTTCGGCCACCTTCAGCTTCCGGCGGCGGGTGTTCCGGGGCATGAGGTTGTTGAACATGTCCTTGAAATTGATCCCCATCTCCTCCATCCCGACGTTGGAGAAGATCTCGACCATGGGCATTGAGCGATCCGAGACCTCCATGTCGATGTACCGGTCATCGAGCTTGCCTTCCCGGAGCATCTTCCGGAGCTTCTCCCGGGTCGCCTCGTGCCGGGCGGCGGCCGCCTCCGGGTCAGTATCCGCCGAATCGGCATCCCCCTGGGCCTCCAGCCGGCCGGACCGGTTCCCGCTTTTGGGCAGGAGGATATCCAGGACCCGCTCCTCGGCCACCCGGGTCGCCTGAGCCTGGACCGCCTCCTGCTCCCGGGCCTTGAGGTCATTGACGGTGAGCTCGACGAGATCCCGGATCATCGATTCCACATCCCGTCCCACGTAGCCCACTTCGGTGAACTTGGAGGCCTCCACCTTGTTGAAAGGGGAGTCGGTCAGCCGGGAGAGTCGTCGGGCGATCTCGGTCTTTCCCACGCCGGTGGGCCCGATGAGGATAATGTTCTTCGGGGCGATCTCGTCTCTCAGGGATTCATCCACCTGCCGACGGCGCCAGCGGTTCCGCAGCGCAATGGCCACGCTCCGCTTGGCCCGATGCTGGCCGACGATGTATTTGTCGAGCTCGCTTACGATTTCCGACGGCTTCAGGCTGCTCATGACCCCTTACAGCTCCTCCACGGTGATGGTGTCGTTGGTATAGATGCACAGTGACGCGGCAATGGCCATGGCTTCGCTAACGATCTCGGCCGCCGTAAGCTCCGTATGCCGGATGAGGGCGGTTGCCGCCGCCTGGGCCGGGGGGCCGCCGGATCCGATCCCGATGATCCCCTCGTCCGGCTCGATGACGTCACCGTTGCCGGAGACGAGAAACATCCGCTCCTCGTCGCCGGCGATCATGATCGCCTCCAGCCGCCGGAGGACCTTATCGGTCCGCCAGTCCCGAGCCAGCTCCACCGCGGACCGGGTCAGGTTCCCGTTGTACCGTTCCAGCTTGGCCTCCAGCCGCTCGGAGAGGTTCATGGCGTCGGCCGTGCCGCCGGCAAACCCGACGATGATCCGGTCATTGTAGATCTTCCGGACCTTCCGGGCATGGTGCTTGACCACGGTGGCCTGGAGGGTAACCTGGCCGTCGCCGGCCACGGCCAGACGGCCGTCGTGCCGGACGGCGAGGATGGTGGTGCCGTGAAGATGAGCTCCCATGGGCGTCAGTCCTCGATCCACGCCGCCAGCTCCGCCCAGGTACTCACCTCATGGAAAGGGTGATCCTCGCGGTTCCAGGGCTGCCGGAACACGATGGGCCGGATTCCCGCCTCGCTCAAAAGGTAACAGGTCTCGAGCCGGTCCTCCACGAACCAGACCGTGCCCCACTCCCGGAGCACCTCGGTTTTGGCCTCGAAAGCGCCCGTGGCCACGACCTCGATGGCATCCGAAGATACGTCCAGCACATCGGTCATCCAATTGGTGATCAGCTCCGGCCCGGGGCGAGCGGTCACGAACCGGAGCGGCGGATGGCGCTCGCCAAGACGGGTCAGGACCGCCGGGGCTCCGTCGATGGGCCGCAAAGGGGCCTGATAGGTCCCGTCCAAAAGCTTGCCGACGATCTCCCGCAGCGCCGTCTCGTCAATGTCGAGGCAGTCTTCGAGGTTGTAACAGGTGATGTCCTCGTAGCGCATCTCGGGGAGGTGAAGCTCGTCCCGGGCAATATCCAGAAACAGGGTCATGGTGTCGGCCACCACCCCGTCAATGTCGAAGGCCAGGGTTCGGGGATCGATCCGGGGCGGGGTCATGGACTGCCCCGCCGGGGACGGCAATTCAAGGGAGACATCATCAGGCGGCCCGCCGGGTCTTCTTCTTGAGCCGGATGATCCGCTTCCGGTAGATGGCGGCCATCCGCTCGTCTTCCTGAGTCAGGGCGGCCTCTCGCTTGGCCTTGAGCGCCTTGATCTGCTTTTTGAGCTTCCGGATCCGGCCGCTCTTCTGCCTGGCGGAAGCGTCTTCCGCGATCCCCCGGGCCGACTTGATGGCGCTGATAAGCTCGGCCTTGTTCATTCCATGAGCCCCGGTGATCTCCGGGATCTCGATGGCGGTCTCCCGAAGCTCCTTGGAGGTCATTTTCTCCAGAGGCTTTTCCTTTGCTTCCTTTTTCTTTCCGCCCATTGGCTATTGCTCCTTTCATATCGACTGAAATCGGGTTCCAAAAAAGACGAAAACGGAGGGAGCGCCTCCGTCCTCCGCTTTTCGGATAAACCAAAGCCTAAAATAATTGACTTATTTTCTCACTTTGTCAATAGCCAACCCGCAGGCAGCCATGACTTTTTTGATATCGTCCCAGACATCCCGCTTCCGGTCCGGGTTTCTCAGGAGATAAGCCGGATGGTAAGTGGGCATCAACCGGGCATCGCCGAAATCGAAGAACCGCCCCCGCAGCGCCGAGATGGGCCGGTCGGTATCGAGAAGCGTCCTGGCCGCGAAGCTCCCCAGAGCGCAGATGTATTCGGGCCGGACCGATGCGATCTGCCGGTGGAGAAAGGGAACGCAGGCGGCAATCTCGTCGGGCTGAGGGTTCCGGTTGCCGGGGGGACGGCATTTGACGATGTTGGCAATGTACACATCCTCACGGGAAAGGGTCATGGCCGCGATGATCCGGGTTAAAAGGTCCCCCGCCGCCCCCACGAAGGGAATCCCCTGTCGGTCTTCCTCGGCCCCCGGCGCCTCGCCGACGAAGAAAATCCGGGCATCGGGATTTCCCTCGCCGAAAACGATCCGGGTCCGCTTTTCGCAAAGCCGACACCGCCGGCAATCCCCCAGCTCCTCCCGGATCGCCTCCAGGGTCTCACCGCCGGCTCCGCCCGCCGTTTCTCCGCTTTCCCATTTTTCCGTCATGGCCACGGTCTCCGCGGACGGATCGAAGCCGGTGCAACCCATCCGGGAGAGGTACCGGAGATAGGCCACGGTCTCATCGACAATCGCCTCATCCATTATCTCCTCCGTCCATCCGGTCCCGGATTCGGTCGAGGAGACAATGGGCCACGGCATCCTTATCCATCTCGTCCAGGGCCTCCACCGTGCCGTCACTATGGAAAAAGGTCACCAGATTGGTGTCGGTCCCGAAGCCGGATCCGGGCTGGTCCACCCGGTTGCCGACGATCATGTCGAGGTTCTTGCGGGTCAGCTTGTCGACGGCGTTTTGTTCGAGGGCCTCGGTTTCGGCGGCAAATCCCACCAGAAATCGGTGGCCCTTCCGGAGGCCCAGGGCGTGGAGGATGTCCGGGGTCCGCTTCAGGGCCAGGACCGGGGCGTCGCCGGATTCCGCCTTTTTGATCTTCCGGGCGGAGAACTCCTTCGGCCCGTAGTCGCCCACCGCCGCCGTCTTGATCACCACCTCGGCATCGTCGAGCCGGGCGAGGACCGCGTCGGCCATCTCGTAGGCCGAAACCACCCGCACCAGAGAGACGTTGATGGGGGGCGGGAGGCTCACGGGCCCCGAGACCAGGGTGACCTCGGCGCCGCGGGCCTCGGCGGCCCGGGCCACCGCATATCCCATCTTTCCCGATGAGGGGTTGGAGATAAACCGGACCGGGTCGAGATGCTCCCGTGTGGGACCGGCGGTGACCAGGACCTTCCGCCCGCCCAGGTCCTTGGGAGTCAGGGCGGCGGCCAGCCGGTCAAGGATCTCGACCGGCTCGGCCATCCGGCCGGGGCCGGAGGTCCCGCAGGCCAGCTCGCCGGCGCCGGGAGCCACGATCATCCGGCCGTCCCGCCGGAGCCGCTCCAGGTTCCGCCCGACGGGCCGGCTCTCGTACATGTGGGTGTTCATGGCCGGACAGATCAGGACCGGAGCAGTCACGGCCAGGAGAAACGTGGTCAGGGCGTCGTCGGCGATTCCGTTGGCCAGCTTTCCCACCAGGTTGGCCGTGGCCGGGGCCACCACGGCGGCGTCGGCGCCCTGAGCCCAATCGATGTGGCGCATGGCGCCCTCATCACCGCCCTCGGCGAAAAGGTCGGTACAGACCGGCTCCCCGGAAAGAGCCGCAAAGGTCATGGGCCCCACAAAGGCGGTGGCGTTCCGAGTGGCCATCACCCGGACCCGAGCCCCCGCCTTGACCATCAGCCGGACCAGCTCGGCGCTTTTGTAAGCCGCGATCCCACCGGCCACCCCGAGGACGACGGTCCGGCCCCGCAGGTCATACCCCATTACTTGAGCAGCCCCGCCTCCGTTGCCACGCCCCCGTCGGTCAGGGTCGGGGCGACCCCGATCTGGACGTAGGTGTTGAAATCACGCTCCCGGATGCTGATCACGCACCACCGGTTTTCCTTGTGGAAAAGCATGATGGTATGGGTTTGCGGAGACTTGAAGAGCGTGACGATCTGCCAATTGTCCTTGACCATGTTGTGGTCGAAAAACTCGATGAGGGAATTCCGCTTGACCCGCCCCTTCATGGCCAGAACACCGGTGGCAAATCCGGGGGTCTGAACCACATAAGAGGACTCGTTGTCCACCGTCAGGGCCGTGGGCACCAGCACATCTCCGAAATCACTGTAAACGGCCGTGGGCTGCCCTTTTTTCGATGCCGTCGCGCTCGATGCGCCGCTTTTCTGGAACTTGGAGATCCCGCCACAGCCGGCCATCAGCCCCGCCACCGCCACGATGATCGCGCAACAAAGCGGTACGCCCAAAAACCGTGTCGCCTTCCGCATATCCCTACCCCCTTTTGGTTTGACCATGTAAGTCCAGTCGCCTATCCTGACACTGCCTTTATATCTTTCTGGCCGGAAAAGTCAACCATCTGACGCCGCTACTTTTCCCGGGCCTCCCAGATGCCGTCCCAATCCGGCGGCGGCGGGGTCCCCCGGTACTCCCGGCAGCGCTCGATGAACCCACAAGCCGGCCGGTCCTCGGGCTTGATCCGTCGAGCCGTCTCGAAGTGACGGATGGCCCCTTCCCAATCCCGGCCCCGGTAGGCCGCCAGACCGGCCTCGAAGGGAACGATGAAGTCATGGGAAATCCCGGTCACCTCCGCATCGCCCAGAAGCTCGAAAATCCGCACCGGCCGCCCCCGGCCCTTGACCCGGACGACATCGAGCTCCCGGAAGGTGAATTGGTCCCCCACCCGCTCCCGGGTGGTCTCGCTGACAATGATCTTGACGCCGTAGCGCTTGGTCAACCCCTCCAGCCGGGAGGCCAGATTCACGTTATCCCCCATGGCGGTGTAGTCGAACCGCCGGTCGGAGCCCATATTCCCCACCACCACCGGTCCGGAGTTGATCCCAATCCCCACCTGAACCAGAGGCAGCCCCCGACGGACCCAGCTCTCTCGATTGGCATAGAGGACCTCCACCATCCGGATCGCCGTCCGGCAAGCCCGAGCGGGGTGGTCGGCCTGGTCGGCCGGGGCCCCGAAAAAAGCCATGATGGCATCGCCGATATACTTGTCGAGAGTCCCCTCCTCGGTCAGCACCACGTCGGTCATGGCGGTGAGATACCGGTTCATGAACCCCACCAGGACCTCGGGGTCGAGAGCCTCCGAAATCCGGGTGAATCCCCGGATGTCGCTGAACATCACGGTCAGGTCCCGCTTTTCTCCGCCCAGGGCCAATTGATCGGGATGTCGGAGAATCCGTTCCACCACCGCCGTGCTCAGGTATTGCTGGAAGGCCCCCTTGATCAGCCGCTTTTCCCGGCCTTCGACAAAATACCGGACCAGGACCACGGCCACGCTCACCCCGACCGCCGCGCCGAGGGGCAAAACCTGAAGCGTCACCAGCCGGTGAGCCGAAAACAGATACTGGCTCCCGGCCAGGCCCCCGGCCATCAGCCCGGCCACCATCGGCACCCCGGCCACCAGGGGCAGGCGGGACAGGATCGTCCAGAAAACCAGACCAGCCATAAGTATGAGCGCGGCTTCCGCGTACCGGAGCCAATCCGGCCGGCGGAGAAACCGGCCGGTGATCAGGTTATCGGCCACGGTGGCGTGGGTCTCCACCCCCCAGTAAAAGCCGGTAAACGGATTGGGCCAGTGGTCCCCCAGCCCCACGGCGCCCCCGCCCACGAAAACGATCTTTTCCTGGAGAGCGTCTTCCGGGAGCGCGCCCGTAAGGAGATCCGCCGCCGACCAGGTGGGAATCGCCCCATGGCTTCCGTAGTAGTTTATAAAAAAGCGGCCGCTCGCATCCGTCGGGATATCGAGGGGCCCCACCCGAAGCCGGCCTCCGGCAAACCGAAGGGCGTCGTCCGGCAACTCCCGGCCCACCTGAACCGTCCGAAGGGCCAGCGGCGCAAAAAGTCGGTCCCCAACTCCCATGGCCAGGGCTCCCCGCCGAACCGCCCCGTCCGGATCGGGCAGGACGTTGACAAACCCCACCGATGCCGCCTCCGCCGCAAAGGCGTCAATGGGACCGGTCAGCCCGGTGAAGGTCTCGCGGGCCGGGACTCCGACTCCGGGATCATAAGCAAATCGTGCCAGGGCATCGGCGGCCGATGTCGGGCTTTCCCCGCCATTGCCCAGCGCGGCCGCCAGGACGACATCGCCGGCCACCGAGAGGACGGCGGCGGCAAGCCGGTCGTTGTCCGCCGCCTCGGCCGCCTCGGCCATCTCCTCGTAAAACGCCTGGCTTTCCACCGTCTCCGTCCGGAGCCCCAGGACCTCGTAAGCGTCCATGAGAGTCCGGATCGACGCCAGCTCAGGGTTGGCATCCGGCTCGGAGAGGATGAAATCCAGCCCCACGCTCGCCGCTCCGGCATCGTGGATCGCCAGGAGCAGCCGGGCGAGGACCTTTCGGGACCAGGGCCAGCGGCCGATGGCGTTGATGCTCGAATCATCGATGACCACCACGGCCACCTCGCCACCGGCCGGAAGCGGCCCCCGGATGCGGAACCGGAGGTCCCGGCTGGAAAGCTCCAGCTCGGTGAGGACCGGAATCCGGGCCTCGGTCAGGACCCCGAAAACAAAAAGAGCGGCGATAACGCCGCTCAGAATCAGGGAAGTCAAATGACTGGACCGGCGCGGTCGGCCCCGGTCCGGCTCAGGCCGCGGCATGGGACCGGCTGTGGCCCCGCCGGCGCTTTTTCTTGCCGTTTTCACGATCGCCGCCATAGTAATAGTAGTAATAATATTGGTAATAGTAGCTGTCCCGCCGGGTGCTCACGCCGTTTAAGAGCGCCCCGAGAATCCGGACGTTCAGGCCTTTGAGCTGGGAGACCGCGTTCTGGACCGCATGGCGGGTGGTCACCCCGGCCCGGACCACCACCACCACCCCGTCGCAGACCTGGGCGAGGACCGCTGAATCGGTCACCGCGGTGAGCGGCGGGGAGTCGATGATCACCCGCTCGTAGCTCCCTTTGAGCTCCTCGATAAACTCCGCCATCCGCTTGGACCCCAGGAGCTCCGACGGGTTGGGCGGGATCGGCCCGCAGGGGATGACGCTCAGGTTCGGGATGCCGTTGGAGTAAACCACATCGGAGAGGTTTCGTGCTCCGGTCATGATGTTGGAGACCCCGGCGTTCCGGTTGATCTGAAAGACGGTGTGCATCTTGGGCCGCCGCATGTCACAGTCGATGATGGCCACCCGGGACCCGGACTGAGCCATGGTCACCCCCAGGTTGGCGGCGCAGAGGGTCTTGCCCTCGGCCGGCTCGGCGGAAGTCACCAGGATCACCCGGGGGTCGTTTTCCACCGACGAAAAAAGCAGTCCCGTCCGGATGCCCCGGAAGGACTCGGAGGCCGTGGACTTGGGTGAGTGGACGGTGATCATGTCGGCCAGCATCCCGTCCATCCGTCCCTCCTTGGTGTCAAACTGAGGAATCGGCCCCAGATAGGGCACGTCGAGGTACTCCTTGACTTCCTCGGGGAGCTTGATGGTGTTGTCGAGATGCTCCAGCAGAAAGGCGAAGCCGATTCCGGCCATGAGCCCGAGGACGGCGGCCAGCAGAAGATTTCGGGGCTTATTCGGCTTGACCGGCGATCCGGGGACCTCGGCCCGGTCGATGACCCGGATGTTCCCGGTCTTCATCTCCTCGGCCAGCGAGGTCTCCTTGAACCGCTTGATGAGCAGCTCGTACATGTGCTTGGAGCTTTCCGCCTGCCGTTGAAGGACCCCGTACTGGATCGCCTTTTTGTTCATCTCCAGGCTTTCCTGCTTCTGTTCGGCCAGGGCCTGCTTGAGGCTCCGCTCCCGGGCCAGGGCCAGCCGGTACTCGTTTCTCAGGGAGTTGACCACCCGGCTGGCTTCGGTGGCCTTCCGACCGACCAGCTCGTCGAGCTCCGACTGGATGGCGATCATCTTCGGATGCTTGGGGCCGTATTTCTTGGAGAGCTCCGACATCCGGTTGTAGAGGGTCATCTCCATCTTCTTGATCTCCTGGATGATCTCGTTGGAGAGGACCTCGGGAATGGCGTCGAGCATTTCGGGGGATTCGTCCAGAGCGGTGGCCTGGCGGTACCGGGTCTCGGCCTCCACCCGGGCCGACTCGGCCTCAACCACCTGGTTGTTGAGCTGGGCGAGCTTTTCGGCGGTGATGTTTTCGGCATCGGAGGAAAACCCGGTGATGATCCCTTGCTCCTCTTTGTATTGGAGCAGGGCGTTTTCCGCCGCTTCCACCTTCCGCCGCTCGTCTTCGATCCGTTCAGTGAGCCAGCTCACGGCGTCCTTGGCGGCCCGGAGCTTCGTTTCGAGGTTCCGGTCGATGTAGGCGTCCACCACCTCGTTGGCAATCCGGGCCGCCAGATCCCGGTCGGCCGCCTCGACGCTCACGTCCACCAGCCGGCTGTTGCGGACGGGCTCGACCGTAATCCTATCGATAAGTGCCGAAACCAGACCGGTGTCGGGCGTTCGCTCGTTCTCCTCCCCCGAGTCCGGGATCTCAGCCGTTTCGCCGGTGTTGAGGGCCGACATCACCCGCTCCTTCCAGAATCCCACCGTTTCCCGGAGCCACCCCTTGACCCGGGAGACCGGATCATTGGCGTCCTTGGGTTGAAACTCCGGATGGGTGTCGAGTCCCAGCCGCTGGATCACGTCCCGGGCCACGGCCCGGCTTTCGATGATCTTATACTGAGTCTGGTAATAGTCGTTGCCGGTGGAGTCCACCGCCATGACCTCCTGGATGGAGACCAGGTTCGGGTTTTCCTTTTCGATCACCATCCGGGCGGTGGCCCGGTAGATCGGGGTTTCCGAGAAGGTCTGAACGGTCACGATCAGCAGGATCAGGCAGAAGGCCGTGATGATAATCCCCTTCCGCTTGGACAGCACCCGGAGATACGACCGGAGATCGACTTCCCTTTCTTCGTTGATTTCCATCAGAAAAAGCTTTCCGGGACCACGATCACGTCCCCCGGCTCCAGGGGCACGTCCTGTCCCCGCTTGCCGGCGCTCGTGATGGCGTCCACATTGACTTCGATGATTTTTTCTTCGCCGTCATCCACCCGGACGATCCGGGTCCGGTTCCGGGCGGCCAGGGGGGTAAACCCGCCGGCCCGGCTGATGGCCTCCACCAGGGTCACTTCCTGGTCCAGATAGGGAAACGAGCCGGGCTGCTTGACCTGACCGATGATGTAATAGCTCTCGAACTTGGGCACGTAGAGGAGGTCTTCGTTGGCCAGCAGGAGGTTCGAGGCCGGATTTCCGCCCTCCAGCAACCCGTCCAGGTTGACTCGAATAACCACCTTCCGCTC